>JAJQCI010000255.1:2184-35410 GCA_021202835.1 Clostridiales bacterium
TGTATAATAATGGTATATAAATTGCTGCGCATTATAATTTTAAGGGTGTGCGGTAATTGAAATGGAATATATGTCAGTTAAAGAAGCAGCGAAAAAATGGGGACTGTCAGAGAGGTCTGCTCAAATATACTGTACGGAAGGGCGCATAGAGGGCGCTGTCAAGCTAAGCGGAATATGGGCCATACCGGCGGACGCAGAAAAGCCTGTCATTGTGAAAAAAGAGGTCAGAAAGAAAACAAAAAGAAAAGATAACGAGGAGGAAAACCCTGCGCAAAAGCTTCGTGTGGCCATGCCTTTGATAAACACGCCCTATAAGCCGGGTGAAGCCTTAAAATCGGCAGAAGAAATCGAAGACGAAGACACACGCCGAATTGCCCTTGCGGAATATTGTTATTTCAGCGGCAGGTCGGCAGAGGCCTCTGACATTGCGGAGGAATATTTGACACACGAGGACATTGCCATACGTCTTTCGGCCTGCTGGCTTTACGGATATGCAAACCTTGCTCTTGACCGCATACCCCGGACAAGGCAGTCAATAAACCAAATCAGAATAACGGCGTCTGGAATTGACGAAAACACGCCGCCGGTTTACCGGGCCTATGCCGTATGTATAGCAACAGGGGCAAGCGTTCTTCTTCATCTCCCTCTGCAGGAAAACATAAGCCACATAAAGAAATTTCTTAACATTTTGCCAAAGGGGCTTATGCTTTTTGCTCTTTATGTCGAGGCTCACCACGCCTATCTTAACGGCGCCTACGGAATGAGCATAGGTATGGCGGAAACGGCTCTTGCCATAGAAAGCAGGCTTTACCCCATACCGGTGATTTATCTTCACCTTGTTGCGGCTATGGGATATATAAATTTAAAACAGCCCGAACAGGCAGGAAAGCACCTTTTGGAAGCGTGGGAGGTGGCCCGTCCCGACGATATGATAGAGGCCTTCGGAGAACATCACGGCCTTTTGGGCGGTACGCTTGAGGCTGTCATAAAGCCCGACTACCCCAACGATTTCAAGCGTATGATTGACATTACATACAGCTTTTCGGCAGGCTGGAGGAAGATTCACAACCCCGTAACGGGGCACTATGTTGCCGATGATTTAACAACCACCGAGTTTACAGTGGCTATGCTTGCGGCAAGAGGATGGACAAACAAAGAAATAGGGGCCCATCTTCACATTTCACTTAATACCGTAGGCAGTCAGGTTACTGCGATTATGCAGAAGCTGGGAATTTCACAGCGAACAGACTTATCGGAGTTTATGCTTAAATAAAAATTTATTAAAAAACCGTCTCTGAAGGGGCGGTTTTTTGCTGCGAAAAAAATTTTTTCACCGATTTCGTTCTGACGAAATTAGCAATGGCTAACTAAAAATTTGTTGTGCAGTTTTACCAAAGCCAAAAAACCGATATTTATCGGGTATTTTCTGAAAAGCGACTGTGTTTTCAGGCAAAACCCGATTTTTTTTTGGTAAAAGTTCATCACAAGTTTTTGGCCCGAAACTTGTGATGACAAACCTTAAATTTTGGTGTAAAATTAACCAAATGAAAAAAACAGCGATGTAGAAGGAGGTCTTAAATGGAGAAAATCAGAAAATATATTATTGACGGCTGTGAGCTGGCCGTCCCGGTTTATTATGACGGGCTTTCCGGAAAGTATATCGAAGACTACAGCCGGTGGATTGAAAATCTTATTTACACTCCCCGTGGTCATCCGGTTTTGGTTTCGTCTGAAGACGCCTGCAGATTTGCCGAAAGCCGTGACTCCGGCCCCTGTGTGGAGTGTGCCGGCTGCCGGTTTTACAAACGGGCGAGAAAAAACACACTTATAGGCATATGCCGAAACAAAAAACGGCAGTTAAAAGAAGCAGTGTGTGAATGTTAAAAAGAAAGAAGGGATAAATTTTGGAATTTAGTTTTAAAAGAAACATTGTAAAAAGGCTTGTGAGCCTTATTTCGGCGGCGGCCGTAATGGCTTCGGGGGGGGCTTTCAGCTCCTGACGGTTCCTACGTTTGCGGCGTCAACAACAACGGCGGCCGGATCTTTTATTATTACCGGCGACACCGGCGGCTACAGCTATGACAGTGACAGCGATGTTCTGACAATAAGCTCCGCCGGCAGCTACACGATAGCTGGAAGTTCATCGTCAGACAGAATTGTTATAGATTCAAGCGGCGATGTAGAGCTGACACTGAAAAGCAGTACCATAATAAGCACAACCGAATCGCCTATAAGCGCAGACAACGGCAATTTGACGCTTATAATCAGCGGCAGTGTCAACCTTGCGTCAACAGCTGAAAATTATGCGGCGATTTCAAAGGGGACGTCAAATACTCTTAAAATAACAAGTATTGACGGCGACGGCGCCACAACAGGCTCCCTCACGGCAACAGGCGGCAAGAATGCAGCGGCCATAGGCGGCGATTATAATAAACCCGGCAACAATATAACCATTGCCGGCGGAACCATAACCGCAGAAGGCAGCGGAAGCGGCGCAGGAATCGGCGGCGGCATATATCAAGGCGGCAGCAATATAACAATAACAGGCGGAGACGTTGCCGCTTTATCATCCGATATGGGCGCAGGAATCGGCGGCGGTCAGGCCAGCGACGGAACCTCAGCCGGCAGTGATATTACAATATCCGGCGGAATCGTTAGCGCTTCAAGCTCTTCAGGCGCAGGCATAGGCGGCGGCTACAGCTCAAAAGGCGCAAGCACCGGCAGCAATATAGTAATATCCGGCGGCACTGTAACGGCAAAAAGCTCAAACGGCGCAGGCATAGGCAGCGGCGGAAACTCCAACACTGAGGAAAGCTGCAGCTCTTCCGCAAGCGGCATAACAATCTCCGGCGGCACTGTAACAGCCACAAGTGAATCAGGCGCAGGAATCGGCGGCGGCTACACAGTCAGCGGAACAACAGCAGCAAGCAATATAGTAATATACAAATCTTCCGTAAAGGCTTCTTCAACATCAGGCTCTTCCATAGGGGCTCAGCCTGTAAACAGCAGCGGAGAAAATGTATATTTATATGAATTCACTAACACAACAAAGGGAGAAGCCATAATTGTTGACGGTGAAACGGTAATTGACAGCGTTGTTTATCACTCAAGCAGTGATACATCCCAATATATCTATCTTCCTAAGGATTCCGCTACTGCTGTTTACGGCGGCAGCTATTATACTCTTTCATATTCTGAAGAGGACGGAACAGCCACATTTACAAAGACGGAAATAGATTCAATGGAAATACCCAATGCGGCGGCGCTTTCAGCTTTTGCTAAAATGGTAAACAACGGCAGCACCTCTTTAAAGGGAACGGTTACGGCGGATATCGATTTTTCGGGCTATTCCGATATGATAGGCTCGGAAAGCACCCCCTACGCAGGAGTCTTTGACGGCGGCGGCCATACCATTACGGTAGACTATGACATATCCTCCGGAACCAGAAATTCGGGCCTGTTCTCATATGCAGACGGCGGAACGGTTCAAGACCTTACGGTTGACGGAAGTATGGATTTCTCCGGCGACAGCGGTTATACAAATGTAGGCGGCGTTGTGGGATATATGAATAACGGAACAATTTCAAACGTTGTTTCAAAGGTTAATATTACAAACACGGCGGATTGTCCTTTCGCCAGCGCAGGAGGAATCGTAGGGCGTTTATATGACAGCTCAACGGTTGAGGGCTGTGTTTATGAAGGCAGCCTGACGGCCTATAATTCGTGGGATTGTGTAGGCGGTATTGTGGGCTATACCAGACAGTACTGTACTATTAAAAACTGTGCAAATTTCGGCACACTCTACGCCACAACGGGCACAAACTCAAGCAATGAGACAGTGGCTCCCTATTTGGGCGGCATAATAGGCTACATAAACAGCTCATATTTTTCCGGTATGGAAGGTTGCTATAATTACGGCAGTGTATCGGCAGACGATACAACATACTGCGGCGCAATTGTGGGCTGGCTCAGAAACTCATCGGATAATTTAACAAACAACTGCTGGCTTAACACTTCGGCTGAAAAGGCCTACGGCGCAAACGACAACAGCCGTACAGAGCCGGATTCAAACACAGCCGATGAATTTGCAGGCGGCAAAGTCACTTACCTTTTAAACGGAAGCACAGACGGCGGCACAAGCTGGTATCAGAATTTGGACAACGGCGAAACGGCTGACAGCTATCCCGTTTTGAGTTCAGACCACGGCACTGTTAATGAGGTATGCTATATATACTGCCCGGACTGCATTGTAGTGTTCTACAGCAATACGGAAAGCGGCACAACCGTAAAAGGCAGTGAAACCAATCATACCTATGAAAACAGTGTCTGCATATACTGCGGCAATATGGAAGGAGAACTCAACACCGATAGTGAAGGCAGATATATAATACATGATGCGGCTACACTGAGTTCATTTGCGGCGGCGGTAAATTCAGGCTCGACAAGCATAAACGGTATTGTGACGGCCGATATCGATTTTACGGCCCGCAACTATATGATAGGCTCAAGCACATATCCCTACGCCGGAACCTTTGACGGCGGCGGCCATACCATAAAGGTAGACTATGACATATCTTCGGGAACCGAAAACATAGGTCTGTTTTCATATATAGACGGCGGAACGGTTCAAAACCTTACGGTTGAGGGAAGTATGGATTTTTCCGGCGGCTCCGACTATACAAATGTAGGCGGCGTTGTGGGATATATGAATAACGGAACAATTTCAAACGTTGCTTCAAGTGTTAATATTACAAACACGGCCGATTATCCTCTTCACAGCGCAGGCGGAATCGTAGGGCGTCTTTATGACAGCTCAACGGTTGACAAATGTGTTTATGAGGGCAGCCTGACGGCCTATAAATCGTGGGATTGTGTAGGCGGTATTGTAGGCTATACCTACACAAACTGTACTATTACAAACTGCGCAAACTTAGGCACACTCTACGCCACAACGGGCACAAACTCAGACGGCGACTCTGTGGCTCCCTATTTGGGCGGCATAATAGGCTACATAAACAGCGCATATTTTTCCGGTATGGAAAACTGCTATAATTACGGCAGCGTATCGGCAGACGACACAACCTACTGCGGAGCGATTGTAGGCTGGCTTAGAAATTCAAAGTCTGTTTTATCAAACAATTACTGGCTTGAAACCTCGGCAGAAAAGGCCTACGGCTCAAACACAAGCCAATACACTGTGACAGTGCCCGATTCAAGTACGGCAGACGAGTTTGAAAGCGGCGAAATCGCTTATCTGTTAAACGGAAGCACAAGCGGCGGCACAACCTGGTATCAGACATTAAGCAGTGACAGCTATCCTGTTCTCGACAGCGCTCACGGCATGGTTTACATGGAGGCAACAGTATACTGCCCCGACTGCTATGATATAACAGGCTATAACAATACGGCAGAGGTATTAACGGCGGCCGAAGGCGGCAGCGTTGACGAACATACCTATGAAAACCATACGTGTATATACTGCGGCGCAATCGAAACTGCGGAGCCTGCTAAGGCAAGTGACGGATATTATGAAATATATACCGTGCCGGAGCTTTACTGGCTTGCCAATGCGGTTAATTCCTATTCCGAGACACCTGCGTCAGACTCAATTACCAATGATACATATTATGTAAGGCTTATGGCGGATATTGACCTGGACGGCCTTGAATGGACGCCTATAGGCTTTACGTCAACAAACAACGGAGCGGCCTTATATTCCCAGTATTCTTATATAGGCACATTTGACGGAAACGGCCATGTAATCAAAAATATGTATGTTAACGGATACGGCAAAAATTACGTGGGCTTTTTCGGCTCAATTCGTGACGGCGATATCAAAAATTTAGGTATTGTTGACAGCTGTGTAACCAATGCAGGCGGCAAGGTCGGCGGCATAGCCGGTTCACTTTACGGCGCAATGACAAACTGCTATTATACGGGTAAAGCAGAAGGCGGCGAATTTGTGGCAGGTTTGATAGGCTACCCAAGCACAGACGCAGTAATTAAATACTGCTACGCAAGAGCATCTGTTTCCTCCGACTCAAGCTATTGCGGAGCTCTTTTTACCACAATTATAAGCGGAATGAGCATATCAAACTGCTATTATGACAATTCGCTGGTCTCAAAGAGCGGAGGCTATGGCACAGGCTGCAGCTCAGAGGATTTTGAAAGCGGCAGGGTGGCCTACCTTCTAAACGGAAAGACAAGCGGCGGCACAACCTGGTATCAGAATTTGGACAACGGCGAACCGGTTGACAGCCAGCCTGTTCTGAGCTCAAGCCACGGCACGGTTTATTATTTCTCAAATTATTATTACTGCCCCGATTATAAAGTTTCTCTTTATACAAACGACGGAAGCAGTTCGGGAAATTCGGAAAGCCACACATATGACGACGACGGCATTTGTGTTTACTGCGGAGGCGCTGAAGACGGCGTATTTGAAACCGATGAAGGCAGAGTAGTAATACCCGACGCAGAAACGTTATATAAATTCGCAAAAACGGTAAATTACGGAAGTACAGCCTTAAACGCTATAGTAACGGCTGATATCGACTTCAGCAGCTATTCGGCTATGATAGGCTCGGAAGATCACCCCTACGCCGGAACCTTTGACGGCGGCGGATATGAAATAACAGTAGGCTATGACGTATCTTCGGGAACCGAAAATATAGGCCTGTTCTCATATGTAGACGGCGGAACGGTTCAAAACCTTAACGTCAGCGGAAGCATGACATTCTCAGGCGGCGGAGCGGACGGCGACGGCTATTCAAACGTAGGCGGCGTTGTGGGATATTTGACAAGCGGAACAATTTCAGATGTAACCTCAAGTGTTAACATTACGGCTTCGGCTGAATATCCTCTTCACAGCGCAGGCGGCATTGTAGGGCGTCTTTATCAAACCTCCAACGTTAAAAACTGTATTTACTGCGGTAAATTAACGGCTTATGGATCGTGGGACGCTTTGGGCGGCATAGCAGGCTATACCTACCAATACTGTTCGATTAAAAATTGTGCAAACTTAGGAACCCTTTACGCCACAAAGGGCACAAACGCTCCCTATTTGGGCGGTATACTGGGATATGTAAACAATACAGACTTCTACGGTATACAAAACTGCTACAATTACGGCAGTGTTTCGGCAGACAGCACAACCTACTGCGGCGCTATCGTAGGCTGGCTGAGAGGGGCTTCAACGAACATTTCAAACAATTACTGGCTTGACAGCTCGGCGACTAAGGCTTTCGGAACAAACGGCACAAGCAATACGGCTCCTTCCGCAAATACGGCAGACGAGTTTGAAAGCGGCGAAGTGACTTATCTGTTAAACGAAAACTCAAGCGGCAGTACAAGCTGGTATCAGAATATAGACAACGGCGAAACGGCCGACAGTTATCCTGTTCTCGATACGGCTCACGGTTTGGTTTATTATATCGCAGGTTATTATTACTGCCCCGACTGTCAGGACGAATATTATTCGAATGATGAAAACGCCGCAGGAAATACAGAAAGCCATACATATAAAAACAGCGTTTGTATTTACTGCGGAGCCGTTGATTCAAGCGAATTTACAACAGACGAAAGCGACAGAATAATAATACCCGACGCTGAAACATTATATAAATTCGCAAGCACGGTAAATGCAGGAGAAACAGCCTTAAACGCCATAGTAACGGCTGATATAAATTTCAGTGATTATACGGTTATGATAGGCTCAAGCTCATATCCCTACACAGGAACCTTTGACGGCGGCGGCTATACAATAACAGTAGGCTATAACCTGACCTCCGCCGCAAACAATATAGGTTTGTTCTCATATATAAACGGCGGAACGGCTCAGAACCTTAACGTTGAAGGTACTATGGATTTTTCAGGCGGCAGCTATGAAAACGTAGGCGGCGTTATAGGATATATGAACAACGGAACAATTTCAAATGTTGTTTCGGGGGTTGATATTACAGGGCCGACAGGCTATTCTCTCGGCAGTGCGGCAGGTATAGTAGGGCGCTTGTATGACAAATCCACAGTTGACAAGTGTATCTATACAGGCAAATTTACAGCCACCGATTCAAATGACTGTTTGGGCGGTATTGTAGGCTATACCAGACAGTCCTGCTCTATAACAAACTGTGCAAACTTAGGTACGCTCTACGCTACAACAAAGGGCTCAACTGCTCCTTATTTAGGCGGAATTATAGGCTATATAAACCACTCAACCTTTGTGGGCCTTGAAAACTGTTATAATTACGGAACAGTAGAAGCAGACGATACAACCTACTGCGGAGCTATTGTAGGCTGGCTGAGAAATTCAAATGATGTTTTATCAAATAACTACTGGCTTGAAACCTCGGCCACAAAGGCCTACGGCGCAAACGACAAGAATCGTACCGCACCCGACTCAAGCACGGCAGACGACTTCGCAGGAGGCAAGATTGCTTATCTGTTAAACGGAAGCACAAGCGGCGGAACAACATGGTATCAGAACATAGACAACAGTGAAACAGCCGACGGCTATCCTCTTCTCGACAGCTCCCACGGCACGGTTTACTATGTTGCCGAAGTTGTATACTGCCCGGACTGTACTGAAGCAGGCTATAGCAATACGGAAACAGATTATATAGTAAGAGGAAGCGAAACAGACCACAGCTATTCGGGCGGTGTATGTGAATACTGCGGCGCTGCAGATTCAAGCTTACTTGCAACAGACAGCGAAGGCAGATATATAATACCCGATGCACCTACACTTGCGGCCTTTGCCACAACAGTAAATTCAGGCTCAACAGGTATAAGCGGTATCGTAACCGCTGATATCGACTTCACAGGCTATTCTGTTATGATAGGCTCGGAAAGCAAACCCTACGCCGGAACCTTTGACGGCGGCGGATATACAATAACCCTTGGCTATAACATAACCTCGGGCACAAGCAATATAGGCCTGTTCTCATATATAAACGGCGGAACGGTTAAAAACTTTAACCTTGAGGGATATATAGACTTTACAAATGCGCCCAAGGGCGATCAGAGCGACGGCGGCTATACAAAGGTAGGAAGCGTTACGGGATATTTGAGAAACGGATCGATTTCAAATATTGTTTCCAGCGTAGATATTACGTCCTCCAAAACCTATCCCCTTCACCTTACCGGCGGTATCGCAGGCGATCTCTATGAAGAAGCAAGAATTGACAAGTGTATATACAAGGGTAATCTGACAGCATATAACTCATATGACGCTTTGGGCGGAATTGCAGGATATGTAAGACGTGCCGGTATTACAAACTCGGCGAATTTAGGCACTCTTTACGCCACAGCAGGTACTTATGCACCTTATATGGGCGGTATATTCGGCTATGTAAACAGCACAGCCTTCTACGGCATGGAAAACTGTTATAACTACGGAGACGTTTTGGCATACAATTCAGACGGAACCGCAAAGGCCGAAACCTACTGCGGAGCCATTGCAGGATATATTAAGAGCTGCTCCCTTTATATAACAGACAACTATTGGCTTGACACCTCGGCATCAAAGGCCTTCGGAACAAACGGCTCAAACAATATTGCCCCCGAATCAAGCACGGCGGCTCAGTTTGAAAGCGGCGAAATAGCTTATCTCTTAAATGAAAGCGTAAGCGGCGGCACAACATGGTATCAGACAATAGGCACCGACAGCTATCCTCTTCTTGACAGCTCTCACAGTTTGGTTTATATCACAGCCACTGTATACTGCCCCGATTCAAAAGACATAAGCGGCTATAACAATTCGGCGGACGAAATAACAGTTGTCGGCAGTGAGACAGAACACAGTTACAACGACAACGGCGTATGTATTTACTGTCACTCTGTTAAGGCGGAAGAGCCTTCCACAGCGTCTGACGGCTATTATGAAATAGAAAATGCGGCTCAGCTTTACTGGCTTGCGGAACAGGTTAACCAATATGCCAATGAGGATAAGTCTTCAAGCGATACACAGAACTATTACTTTGTAAGGCTTGTTAATGACATAGACTTAGACGGCATAGACTGGACGCCTATAGGATATACAGAATATAAAAACGGATATAACTATTATTATGCATATTCCTTCATAGGTATATTTGACGGAAACGGCCACGTAATTAAAAACATGACAGTCAACACGGGAACCTACGGCTATGCGGGACTTTTCGGAAGTGTAGTATATTCAGGTTCGACCATTAAGAATCTGGGTGTTGTTGATTCCACAGTATACGGCGGCGGAAACAATATCGGCGGTATTGTAGGCAGACTGGGCGACTCCACTTCAATGACAAACTGTTACTTTACCGGAACGGCAGAGGGCTACAAATATGTAGGCGGCTTAACAGGCTGGTCAAGCGCCGCAATTACAAACTGCTGGGCAAGCGCAGACGTAACAGGCTCAGTATCACCTGTTTATGCACTTATAGGAACGGATTCAAGCTCTGTAAGCGTTACAAACTGCTATTATGACAGCTCAAAGACAAGTGCTGCAGACAGCAAGAGCCACAGCCTGCACAGCGGCTGAGTTCGAAAGCGGAAGCGTAACATGGCGCTTAAACGGAAGTGCAGAGGGAACCACATGGGTTCAGACACTGGGAACCGACAGCTATCCCTCATTTGCGGCGTCAGACTCCGACAGGGCAAAGGTTGCTGAGATGACGAAGAACGGCAGTGCGGTTTATGCAAACGTTGTTTCGGAAGGCGTAGCTTTAAGCACAAGCGGCTCCGAGCTTCTGGGAATTATAATAGACACAGCTGTTTTCGGCGGAGACGGCGGCGAATATCTTAACGACGTCGGCGTTGTTATAGAAGGCACACTCTATCAGCTTGAAAACTACTATTATATTGACAGTGACGGAAATTATTCGGCATCAGCCACAGACGAGGCGTTCTTCCCCGTTGCAAGAGATTCGTCAAGCAGCAGCGACAGCGTATCGGCAAGAGGAGAAGCCACAACATCGACGACAAACACAGCCGATGACGGTCTGCTCTATTTTGTAACCGAAGTGACAGCGGGGCTTACTGTAAAAGAAGCCGCAGAAACAGAATAAAGGAGGTCTTTCTGAATGAAAAAAATATACATATCACCTAAAATCGAGATAACAAAAATAAATTCGGAAGACCCGACGGCGGCTTTTGCAGCAGGAAACCACAATTCACTGGCTATGGTTAAAGCCAAGGATGTCAGTTCGGCAGCAAATATAATAAACTATTAATCCGGTTTTTTCCCCTTTCATATATTATAAGACGGAGCGGAGACGGCGCTTAAGAGCCGCTTCCGCTTTGCTCTTTTTTATGACTGTCTTTTAAAGAGGGCAGTGTTTCTTAAAAAGTTGTGATTGACAGTGGTTGTTTTGTATGATAATATAAAAACAGAGATTATTCGGAAATAACCGTATTATTTGGATAATAACGGTTATTTCTTTGTATATAAGGAGAATTTATGAAAAAGGTTAATGTATATACTGACGGAGCCTGTTCGGGAAATCCCGGCAAGGGCGGAGCAGGGGCCCTGCTTATGTATAATGACTTTAAGAAAGAGCTTTCCGAGGGTTTTTTGAAAACCACAAACAACAGAATGGAGATTTATGCCGTTATTATGGCCCTCAGAATTTTAAAGGAGCCCTGTGAGGTTATGCTTTACAGCGATTCACGGTATGTTGTTGATGCAATAAACAAGGGCTGGGTTTTGAAGTGGAAGAAAAACGGCTGGATGAGAACGAAAACAGACAAGGCGCTGAATGTTGACCTTTGGGAGGAGCTTTTGAAGCTTCTGGACATTCACAAGGTTAAGTTTAACTGGGTAAAGGGTCACGCCTCAAACCCCTATAACAACAGGTGCGACGAGCTTGCTACCGGGGCAATAAAGGGGAACGGCCTTAAAGAGGATAAAAATTACAAATGAGAAGAGTTATTGTTATAGGGGGCGGAGCCTCGGGGATGCTTGCGGCAGGGGTCGCCGCCAAAGAGGGGAAGGAAGTTATACTTCTGGAAAAAAACAACAGGCTTGGCAAAAAGCTTTATATAACCGGAAAGGGCAGGTGTAACCTTACGAATTTTTCCGACGCAGAAAATCTTATTAAAAACACTGTTTCAAACCCTTATTTTTTATATTCGGCCTTTTATACCTTCGGAAGTGAGGATATTATGAAGCTGGTTGAGGATATGGGGGTTAAGCTTAAGGTTGAAAGAGGAAACAGGGTTTTCCCGAAATCAGACAAGTCATCGGATGTTATAAAGGCACTTTCAAGGTTTATGAATATAAACGGCGTCAAGGTTGTTTTAAACTGCCGAGTTAAAGGCTTTAAGGCCGAGGGCGGCGAAATCAGGGGGCTTATTACCTCAAAGGGAGAATTTGCCGCCGATTCATATATTTTGGCGACGGGAGGCTTTTCATATCCCTCCACAGGCTCAGAAGGGGAGGGCCACGGCTTTGCTTCAGCTCTGGGCCACAGTGTTACAAAGGTTTATCCCTCTCTTGTGGGGCTTAAGGCCGACGGCTTTTGCCGTGATTTGGCAGGGCTTACTCTTAAAAATATAGGAATAAAGGCCTGTGCCGGCGGCAAAAAGGTTTATGAAGACTTCGGCGAGCTTTTGTTTACCCATACGGGAGTCAGCGGACCGGTAATTTTGTCGGCAAGCCGTTATCTTACAAAGGAAATTAAAAACAAGCCCGAAATATATATAGATTTTAAGCCTGCACTTAGCGAAAGCGAGCTTAACAAGCGAATTCTCAGGGATTTCGAAGAGTTTAAAAACCGGGAGTTTAAAAATTCTCTCGATAAGCTTCTTCCTAAGGCGGTTATTCCCGTTGTTGTTAAAAAAACAGGCATAGACGAAAATAAACAGGTGAACTCGGTCAGCAGAGAGGAAAGAATCAGGCTTATAAAGGTTCTTAAAGAATTTAAGCTTAACATAACCGGTACGGAGGGCTTTAATCAGGCTGTCATAACCTGCGGAGGGGTTGATGTGAGAGAGATTGACCCTTCCACCATGAAATCAAAAATTATTAATAACCTTTTGTTTGCAGGGGAAATTATAGATGTGGATGCCCTTACAGGGGGCTATAACCTTCAAATTGCCTTTTCAACAGGCTGTCTTGCCGGAATAAATTCATAAAGGAGAGAAAATTATGTCAATTAGAGCAGTCAGAGGAGCAACAACCGTAAAAGAAAACACAAAAGAGGCCATTCTTTTTGAAACGGGCTATCTTTTAAAGGAAATAATGGAAAAAAACTCTCTTAAAAATGAGGATGTTATAAGCATAATGTTTACCGCAACGGATGACTTAAACACAGCCTATCCTGCTGCGGCGGCAAGGAAAATAGGCATAACAAACGCCGGTCTTTTAGACTACCCCGAGCTTAAGGTTGCGGGCGGACTTAAAATGTGTATAAGAGTTCTTATGCTTACGGAGGCCATTGTTCCCCAAAGCGAAATTAAGCATGTTTACTTAAACGGAGCAAGAGTTTTGAGAACGGATTTACTGAGGGACGAAAACAGGGTTGCGGTTGCTCTTGACGGGCCTGCCGGGTCGGGCAAGAGTACTATTGCAAAGCTTGTAGCCAAGGAGCTGGGCTTTACCTATATCGACACGGGAGCAATGTACAGAAGTGTTGCTTTTTACTGCATAGACAAAGACATAGACTATAACAATGAGCTTGAGGTTATAAGCCGTCTTGACGATATAAGCATAACAATATTATCTACAAAGAAGGAACAGAGATATCTCTTAAACGGCGACGATGTAACAGACCTGCTTCGTTCTCCCGAGGTTTCGGAAGGGGCTTCGAAGGTGGCGTCATATAAGGCGGTAAGAGAGAAGCTTGTTGCCATTCAGAGGGAATGTGCCTCGAAGCAAAGCGTTATTATGGACGGAAGAGACATAGGCACCAATGTTTTGCCTAATGCCGAAGTAAAGGTATTTATGGACGGCAACGTTGAGGAAAGGGCAAAAAGACGTTTTGAAGAGCTGGAGCTTAAGGGCATAACAACCACATATGAGGAAATTCTGGAGGATATCAAAAAGAGAGACTACAACGACAGCCACAGAGAATATAACCCCTTAAGGCGTGCCGAGGACGCAGTTCTGCTTGACACCACATATATGTCAATAGAGGAAGTTAAGGACTATATAGTAGAAGAAATAAAAAAATATTTGAAAGAGGAATAAAGGCATGGAAATTATGCTTGCAAAAACCGCCGGCTTTTGCCCCGGGGTTAAGAGAGCCGTTGAGGCGGTTTACGGAAATATAGGAAAAGAAAAAATGTATACCTACGGGCCTATTATTCACAATAAAATCGTTACCGGCGATTTGGAGGAAAAGGGTGTTAAGGCCATAAGTGATTTAAGCGAAGCCGAAGAGGGAGCCACAATTGTTATTCGTTCCCACGGGGTTCCGCCGGAGGTTTATGAAGAAATTGAAAAGAGGGGCTTTAAATATATCGATTTGACCTGCGGCTATGTTAAAAAAATTCATAATATTGTCAGGGATAATTATAATGAAGGAAGAAGCATAATAATAGTAGGAAGCTCTGTTCATCCGGAGGTCGTCGGCATAAACGGATACAGCAGAAACTCTGCCTTTATTATAGAAAAGCCGGAGGATGTAAAAGATTTGAGTCTGGAGCCGGAGGGAAAATATGCCCTTGTGGTTCAGACAACCTTTAACGCCGGGCTGTTTGATGAAATTTTGAAGCTGCTGCCTGAAGGTATTGACATAAAAATATTCAATACGATTTGTTCCGCTACGGCCGCAAGACAGAAGGAAGCTGTCGAAATTGCCAAAAAAGCCGACTGGATGATTGTTTTAGGTGATAAAAACAGCTCCAATACACAAAAACTCTTCAGCATAAGTGAAAAATTTTGCAAAAACACATTTTTATTTGAAAAAATTTACACAAAACAGTTGAAATGTTTAAAGAAAAATGTTAAAATAGGAATAACAGCCGGAGCGAGTACACCGCCCGGTATAATCGAGGAGGCAATAAAAACCATGAGTGATGAAAACAAAACATTTGAAGAAATGCTTAACGATACGCCTTTAAGCCTTAGAAGCGGCAAGGTTGTTAAGGGAACTGTTATCAGTGTAACAGACAAAGGCGAGGTATTCGTTAATTTGGGATTCAAATATGAGGGAATTATCGAGAGAAGTGAATTTTCCGATGATGTTAATGTGAATCCTGCCGACGTAGTTAAAGAAGGCGACGAAATTGAAGTTTATATAAAGAGAGTAAACGACAATGACGGTATTGTAGAGCTTTCTAAGAAATACTGCGACAAGTCGAAGACTTTTGATGCTTTAAAGGAAGCTTTCGACAACAACACCGTTGTTACGGGCAAGGTTTTAAACGTTGTAAAAGGCGGCCTTATGGTAAATATTCTCGGCGGAAGAGTTTTTGTACCTTCTTCACAGGTTTCAAACAGATTTGTTGAGGATTTAACCAAGTTCGTAGGTCAGGAGCTTGATTTTAACATCATTGAATGCACAGACAAGCCCAAGAGACGTATCGTAGCCGGAAGAAGAGCCCTTGTTGAAAAACAGATTGAAGAAAGAAGACAGCAGCTCTTCGATTCTCTTGAGGTTGGTTCAAGAGTTGAAGGTACTGTAAGCCGTATCGTTGAGTTCGGTGCTTTCGTTGATTTGGGCGGAGTTGACGGTCTTATCCATATTTCCGAAATGTCATGGGGCATAGTAAAGAAGGTTTCCGACATTCTTTCAAGAGGCGACAAGGTTGTTGTTACTATTCTTGACATTAACAAGGAAAAGGGCAAAATCTCCTTATCTCTTAAGGATATAAACGCTAATCCCTGGAATAACGCCGCTGAAAAATATGCAGTAGGCAATATTGTAACAGGCAAGGTTGTAAGAATGGTTTCCTTCGGTGCTTTTGTTGAGCTTGAAGAAGGTATCGACGGTCTTGTTCATATTTCACAGATTGCTTTCAAGCACGTTGAAAAGCCCGAAGACGAACTCCAGATCGGTCAGGAAATTACCGCTAAGGTTACAGAGCTTGACCTTGAAAACAAGAAAATCAGCTTAAGCATTAAGGCTGCTATCGACAAAAACGCCAAGAGCGAAGAAGCGGCTCCTGCTGAAACAACAGAAGAATAATTTTTTAATCGGCTCGGCATTGTCTTGAGCCGATTTTTTAATGCACTCGGTGAGTGCATTTTCTAACGGAAAAAATTTTCGAATATGCCCGGCAGTCTGAGCCGGGGGTGTCATATATTTATTCTGATAAATTCATTATCGGTGAAAAAGCCGGAAAGTATAGCAGAAGATAATACGAATTTCTGTCATTCAACAAAAAACTGTGTTAATTGGCTCAAAATTATATTAAAATGAATTTAAAATCATTGACTTTTTCGGGATTTATAGTATAATTGAATCTATGATGGTTTTCGGCGCAGGACGGAGTGCGCTTAATTAAGGAGTTGGAAGGTATGGAGCGGAGTTCCGGCAAGGGGGCTATGGCTAAGGACACAGTTATATATATGCTGGCGAAGGGCTGTGAGGGCGTTGTAGGCGTTTTGACGGTTTCGGCTATGTCAAGGATATATGTGCCCGAGCAGATGGGCATATATTCAACGGTTAACATTGCCGTTACCACAATAGCTATGTTTGCCTGTCAGTGGCTTGTTCAGTCTGTTATGAGATATATAAACAAATATGAAATGAGCGGCCGGCTTAAGGAGTTTTATTCAACGGCTTTCTTTTCATGGGTCAGGGTGAACCTTGCCATTATATTTTTGGCGGCGGTTTTCCTTCTGTTTATAACAAACAGCGGCTCAGGCTTTTTGGAGGCCTACAGTATGCCGGTTCTTGTTTCGGCAGGGTTTATGTTTATAACCTACAGCGCAGCCCAGCTTGTCATTGCCATGCTGGCGGCTGTCAGACGGGCTAAAACGAACTTGTTTTTGTCTGTTGTAAATATATGCGGCAAGCTTGTTTTGCTTGTTGTTTTAAACAGGCTTTTTGGCAGCAGAGTTGAATTCATATTTATAAGCTACTGTCTTTTGGATTTGTTTTCAACGGTTTTCGGTGTATACAAGCTTGATATGTTTAAATATATCGACAGAAGGGGCTTTGACAAAGAGGTCTTCGCCGATTTGTTTGCCTACGGCTTTCCCCTTATGGGAAATCTCATAACAACACAGATTTTAAACAAGTCTGATGTTTATATTATAACCTTTTTTCAGGGAAAGGGCGCAGCAGGCATTTATTCAACGAATTATTCACTTGTTTCCTCAGCCTTTACCATGCTTTCGGCGGCTGTTATGAGGGGGAGCTATCCCACGATTTTAAGAACATGGTCGGAGGGAAGAAAGGAGCAGGCCGGGCTTTTGGTAAACGAGGCTGTCAGAATGTATCTCATTTTGGGGGTTCCTGCGGTCTGCGGAGTTTTTGCCCTTCAGGACGTTATAAGCGGCGTTTTGTTTGCGGCGGAATATCACAGCGGCAACATTATAATGGGGCCCGTTGCTTTGGGCATGATGTTTTTGGCCGTTACCGAATACAGCATAAAGGGCTGGGAGCTTAACGCCATGACAAAGCAGATTTTTTACAGAAGTCTTATAGGCGGAGCCGTGAATGTTGTTATAAACCTTATATTTGTTCCCGTTTTCGGTATAATTACGGCGGCTGTTTCCACATTTTTGGGTTTTTTTGTTTATTTTCTCCTTGCCAGATTCGGCACGAGAAAGCTTCTCAGGTTCAGGCTGCCTCTCAAAACCTATATAAGAATTATAGGCAGCGGACTTTTGATGTGGCTTGTACTTATTATTATTAAGAATATTTTACCGAGAAATATTATTGCCCTGGGGGCTATGGTTATTTTCGGTATCATTATATATTTTGGAACACTTGTTTTAAGCGGCGAGGTTAAAGAAGAGCTTCAGACGCTTTTAAAAAAGAAAGGAAGGTCTGTATGAAAAGTATTTGCGTAGTTGGTATAGGGTATGTGGGGCTTCCCACAGCGGCTATGTTTGCCTCAAGGGGGCACAGAGTCGTAGGCTTTGACGTAAACAAAAAGGCCGTAAACGCCCTTAATAAAGGCAAGATTATTATAGAAGAGCCGGGTCTTAAGGACCTTGTTAAACAAACTGTTGAAAGCGGCCTGCTTTCGGGAACGACAGAGTGTCCCGATGACTGCGATGTTTATATCATTGCCGTGCCTACACCTATTAATCCCGATAAAACAGCGGATATGAGATATGTTGAGGCTGCAACGAGAACAATTACTCCCTGTCTTAGGGAGGGAAACATTGTTGTTTTGGAGTCAACCTCACCTCCGAGAACAGTTGAGGACCTTATGCTCCCCATACTTTCCGAATCCGGCCTTGTTATGGGCGAACAGGTTTATGTTGCCCATTCTCCCGAAAGAATTCTTCCCGGTCAGATTCTCTATGAGCTGAGAACAAACAGCCGTATCGTCGGGGGAATAAACGAAAAATCCTCACAGGCCGTTAAGGAGCTTTATTCGGATATCTGCGAGGGCGAAATCTGTTTGACAACAGCCACAACGGCCGAAATGTGCAAGCTTATGGAAAATACCTTCAGAGACGTTAATATTGCTCTTGCAAACGAGCTTGCAAAAATGTCCGAAGAGCTTGGGGTTAACGCATGGGAGGTTATAGAGCTTGCGAACAAACACCCCAGAGTAAATCTGCACCAGCCCGGCCCGGGAGTAGGCGGCCACTGTATCGCCCTTGACCCCTGGTTCCTTGTTGAAAAGAGTAAAAACGCCCTTCTTATACATCAGGGCAGACTTATAAACGACTCTATGCCCCGGTATGTTCTTGAAAAAATAAGAACGGCATTAGGGGGCTTTAACGGTCAGCTTGTTACTCTTTTGGGCGTTACATACAAGCCAAACATCGACGACGTAAGAGAATCGCCCATTATGAAGCTTTGGGGGCTTTTAAAGAAAGAAAATGTTGCCGTAAATGTATGTGACAGCCATGCCAATGAAAAAATAGGCTGTATAAACAATGTTTACGCAGCCAGCGACAGGGCTTCAATTGTTGTGCTCTGTGTAAACCATGATGAATTTAAGGATATAGATTTTGATAAGCTTAAGGAGGTTATGTCGGGGGACATAATTTTGGATACCCGTAATTTCTTCGACAAGGATTTGCTTGAAAGCAAGGGCTTCAAATATATGTTGCTTGGAAACGGCAGATAAATATAAAATATGAAAAAAGTGCTTATAATTGCTAACCAGTTTCCACCTATGGGAGGCTCGGGAGTTCAGCGCAGCGTTAAGTTTGTTAAAAATTTAAGATATTTTGATTATGAGCCTGTAGTTCTTACAAGAACAGTGGGGAATATGCCTGTTAAAGACGAAACTCTTATGAAGGATATTCCCGAGGGGGTTAAAATATACAGAACCAAAGCCTTTGAAGCTCCGGAGCTTAAGGGGGCTCTGAGAATTCCCGGAAAGGTTTTGGGAAAGGTGACTGTGCCCGATTCTGCCTATTTTTGGTACATGGCTTCGAGAAAAAAGGCCCTTAAAATAATAGAGGAGGAGGGAATAGACATAGTATATTCAACCTCCGCCCCTTATTCCGACCACCTTTTGGGGCTTTATATAAAGAAGAAAACAGGCTTAAAATGGGTTGTTGATTTCAGAGACGAATGGACAAACAACCCCTATACCCTTGACGCCCCCTATAATCCTGTCAGGACGAGGGTTGAAAAGGGTATGGAACACAGGGTTGTCACCGCAGCCGACAGAATTATTGCCAATTCTTCGGTTATGAGAGCCAATTTCATAAAAAACAACGGCCTTAGCGGAGATAATTTCTATGTCATACCAAACGGCTATGACAAGGAGGACTTTGATGATCTGGACTTGACGCCGCCTAAAAATCACAAATTTACTCTTGTGTATACAGGTGCGCTTTACGGCAGAAGAAAGCCCGATGTTTTCTTTGAGGCCCTTTCTCAGCTTATAAAGGAAAACAAAATAGACAGGGAGTTAATCAGGGTTCAGCTTATAGGAAACTATCACAAAGACAAGCTTCAGGCTCAGATTGACAGCTTCGGCTTGGGCGGTGTTGTTGAAATTGTGGGCTATGTTCCCCACGACGAATGTATAAGAAAACAGCTTTCGGCCGACAGCCTTCTCCTTATTGAAGGCGGCGGCAGAGGGGCCGATGCTTTTTACACAGGCAAAGTTTTCGAATATATGAATACAGGCAGGCCCGTTCTTTCACTTCTGCCCGAAGGCGTAGCCAAGGATTTGGTTTTAAAAAGCGGTATAGGCCTTGTTTCGGAAACCTCTGATGTTGAGGGGGCTAAGAGAAATCTGCTTATATATTATAAGGATTGGAAAAAAGGCAGCCTAAGCTTCAAAGGCAACAGAAAGGTAATCGATAAATATGAGAGAAGGGTTTTGACAGGGCGGCTTGCAAGGATATTTGATAAATAGTAAAACCGAGGTGGTTTTTATGACAAAGTGCAGAGTTTTGCTGTGGGTAATGATTATTGTTATGCTGTGTGTTATTTTCGGCTTCTCGGCCCAGTCGGGGGAGTCGTCTGTTGCGCTTAGCAGCGCCGTTGCAAGTGAACAGCGTGTTTTAAACTCCAAATTCGCCGAGTGAGGAATTTCATATATAGACGATTTTATAAATAAACACTTAAGGTCTATGGCCCATTGCTTTCTATACCTTATACTTGCAATACTTGTTTTTACACAGTGCAGACTTTATAAAGTAAAACCTCTTTGGGCTTTTGTTGTCGCTGTTGACTGTTGTCTTTTATACAGCCTGACTGACGAATTTCACCAAAGGTTTGTTGAGGGAAGAACCTCTTGTATCGGGGATGTCTGTGCCGACAGTTTAGGCGCCTGTATAGGGGCGGCACTGACACTTGTTTCGGAAAAGCTTTGCCGGTTATTTAAGGGAGCAGAAAAATGAAAGTAATTCACTTTATATCGGGGGGAGATACCGGAGGGGCAAAAACCCATGTTTTATCTCTTCTTAAAAATCTTTTAAAAATGAATACGGATGTTTCTCTGCTTTGTATTATGGAAGGAGTTTTTACCGAGGAAGCCCGTGAACTGGGTATTCCCGTAAAAATTATTCCCCAGAAAAAGCGCTATGATATAAGGGTTTTTAAGAAAATTTCCCGTTATATAAACGAAAGCGGCGCCGATCTGGTTCATTGTCACGGAGCAAGGGCAAATTATATAACCATGTTTATAAGGCACAGGGTTAAAATCCCCATGATTACGACTCTTCACAGTGACTATAAGCTTGATTTCGCCGGAAATTTCAAGAAAAACCTTATTTATACCCCTATAAATGCCTTTGCGCTGAGAAAATTTTCATGTATACTTACGGTTACAAAGGCCTTCAGAGATATGATGGAGGAGAGGGGCTTTAAGGCCGAAAGGCTTAAGGTTATCTATAACGGCATAGATATGGAAGATATACCTCCTGTTATGAGCCGGGCGGAATTTATAGAAAAATACTGCCCGAGGGAAGTGGGCGGAAAGTTTATTGTAGGCATAGCGGCCCGTTTTCAGCCTGTTAAGGGTGTCGATATTTTTATAAAGGCGGCGGAACAGGTCTTGAAAAAGAGAAACGACACTGTCTTTATTATTGCCGGCGACGGCGACGACGGAGATAGCCTTAAGGGTTATGTCAGAGAACACAATATAGAAGGAATTTATTTCCTGGGTCAGCTTCCCTCAGACATTATAGACAGCTTTTACAATGCTCTTGACGTTAATGTTCTTTCGAGCTATTCCGAAAGCTTTCCCTATGCACTTTTGGAAGGGGGCCGAAGAAAAAAGGCGACGGCCTCAACCCTAGCCGGCGGAGTAGGGGAAATGATTGAAAACGGAAAAACAGGCTTTTTGTCTCCCGTGGGAGATTTTGAAAGCCTGGGAGAAAACATAGACAGGCTTCTCGAAAGCAGAGAGCTTAGAGACAGCTTGGGCGAAAGCTTTTATAACAAAATAAAAAAAGATTTTTCACTTGTGTCTATGGCCCGAAGGCACATTAAAATTTACAGTGAGGTAATTGAAAATGAAAAAACATAAATTTAACATTATAGACATTATTGTTTTAATTGTTATTATAGCTGTTATTGCCGCAGTGGTTTACAGAGTTGTAAGTGTAAGCCACAATGTGGGAGATTCAAATCTTCTTTCCGAAGAACAGTATATGTATGTTGAGCTTTATGCAAACCAGGTTGTGCCCGAGGCGGTTGACACACTTAAACCGGGTGATCTTCTGGTGGCAAACGGAAAGCAGACAACAGGCGAGGTTGTGTATGTTGAGTCTGAGCCGGCCGCTTATATAGGGGTTGACTCTGACGGAAACACTGTTTTAACACAGCACCCCCTCTGGAAGGACCTCCACGTTATAATAAGAGACAAGGTGAACCCCTCAGAGGTTACTCTTAAGGCAGGAGAGCAGGATGTTAGGGTAAACTATACCTTTATTCTTAAAACACAGCAGTTTGAGGGAAACTCAAAGGTCAGAAACATAGAGTTTGTTCCCGTCGGCGAAGCTGAGAGTGTCGACCCCGAAACTATGTTCGGAGATATGAGCAGCTACGCAGAACTGGGCAGTTCGGCGGAAGACAGTGAGTAAAGCCTTGATTTTTGGGGTGATATTATGAATTTTAAGGAAAGCCTGACAGGCGGTTTAATATTTTGGTTTTTGAACGCCTATGAAGAAAGCAGCTTGAAAAAAGCCTTAAGCGCCTTTGGCGGCCTTGTTAAAGAAAGCTGTATTTACGGCCTTATGAGAAAATATGTTCATTCGGGGGCTTATGTTTTAGACAGCGGAATTGTGTCTGTTTTTAATATTATTTTAGGGCTTTTCGCCGGCCTCTGCGACAGGGCGGAGGGGCTTATTGAGGGCAGCCTTGTGTTCCGACTTTTAAGGAAAATAACAGAGCATAAGGAGATATTTTTATATATTCTTATTTCCTACCCCTTTACAGACCTTATTATAAGAAAAACAGCCGGTATTCTGGCAGGCCCCTGGGACGAGCTTTATTTCTTCGGTCTTCTGCTTATTCTCATACTTGATTTTATATATAACCACAAGGGGAGAAAATATGTTGTTTCGCCTTTAAACCTGCCGGTTATAATATTTCTGGCGGTGATGTTCGGCTGTTATTTCGTTGTTTCTCCCGACAGAACAATAGGCTTTGAGGGTATGAGGGCTGTCTGTGAATATATATTTTGGTTTTTCCTTGTTCTTAAGCTTTGCGACAGTGACGAAACAGGGAAAAGACTTTGTATCTGCTTATTTTTGGTTATAGGCATAATGGCTGTTCACGGTATATATCAGTATATAGTTGCGGTGCCTATGCCCTCTTCATGGGTTGACCATAACGAAGCCGGAGTAAGAACAAGAGTTTATTCGATTCTCACAAGCCCCAACGTTTTGGGAAGCCTTTTCACGCTGACTATACCCATAGGCGCGGGCCTGTTCCTTGAAGAAAAAAACAAGGCCAAAAAGGCGTTTTATGCTGTTGTTATACTGTGTATGCTGGCTTCGCTTGCCTTTACGTTTTCAAGAGGGGCATGGATGGGTTTTATGGCGGCAGTTATAATATTCGTGCTGTTTTATGACGCAAGGCTTCTCGTCCCAGTGTTGGCTCTGGCGGTTTTGGCTGTGTTTCTGGTTCCCGAGGTGGGAAACAGAATAAGCTATATGTTAAGCGCCGACTATATAGAGTCATCTATGAACGGAGGCAGGCTCATAAGGTGGATTGACGGCTTAAGCGTCTGGGCCTACGGAAAGCTGACAGGTGTTGGCCTGGGCCATTTCGGCGGCGCCGTAGCCATAAACCACGGTATGCAGTATCTTGTGGGCTATGAATATATAGATACATTTTATATGGACAACTATTATTTAAAAACAATGATAGAAACGGGAGTAGTAGGGCTTTTTGCCTTTATATTCCTTATGTATCAGGTGTTTATAAACTCCGCCAGAGCCGTTAAAGCTTCTGCGGAGAACAAATATTTAAAAATAGGCATAATGTCGGGGCTCTTCGGCATAATTATTCACAATCTTGTTGAAAATATTTTCGAGGTTCCCCTTATGTCTACGGAATTTTGGATTTTTGCGGCTGTTTTAATGTCATTTTGGTATAGAAAGGCCGCCGGAAAATCGGCTTAACTGATAAGAGAAAAGAGAGAACGCTATGACAGAGGTACTTATAACGGGTTACCACGGATACGGCAATTACGGCGACGAAGCCACTCTTTTGGCCATAAAAGAGGGCATTGAGAAAATGAATCTTGACGTCAGAATTACCGCTCTGTCTTATGACCCGGAATTTACAAAAACCGAATATGGAATAAACGCCGTACAGAGATTTAACGTTTTCAAGGTGTTTTGGGCAGTGTTTAAGAGTAAGGTTGTTGTTTCCGGAGGGGGAACCCTTCTTCAGGATATTTCAAGCACACGTTCTCTTTTCTATTATCTGGGAATAATCAAGCTGTCAAAGCTCTTAGGCAAAAAGGTTATGGTGTATGCAAACGGAATAGGCCCCGTAAACAAGGAGTCTAACCGAAGGCTTATAGGAAAGATTGTCAACAAGGCCGACATTATAACCCTGAGAGAAGAGCCCTCTCTTAACGATTTGGTAAGTATGGGGGTTACAAAACCGCCCACCTACGTTACCGCCGACCCGGCCTTCAATCTCACTGCGGAGTCTGCCGAAAGGGCGGAAAGAATTCTCTCCTGCGAGGGAATTCCCACTGACAAGCCTATTGTGGGCGTAGCCGTAAGAGACTGGAAAAAGGCTAAGTTCGGCGAGGAATATATAAGAGAAATCGCCATAGCCTGCGACGGGCTTATAAGAGGGGGAAACACTGTTCTCTTTATACCCATGCAGTATAAAACAGACTCTGAATTTTCACGAAAGGTTATGAGCTGTATGGAAGAGGAGGGCTATATTCTCAAACAGCCCTATAAGCCCAAGGAAATTATGGCTGTTTTCGGCCGGCTTAAGCTGACAATAGGTATGAGGCTTCACGCCCTTATTTTCAGCAGTGTTGAAAACGTGCCTATGCTGGGCATAATCTACGACCCTAAGGTTGAATATTATCTTGACGTTTTGGGAATGGACAAGGCGGCGGATATAAGAGAAGAAAGGCTTTTGGGGGCGGATATTGTAAGGCTGGCGGATAATATTTTTAATAACTATGATGAACACAAAAAGCTTTTGAAGAGCAGAACGGCGCCGCTTTTGGCTAAGGCTAAAAAGAACGATAAGTTTTTAAAGGAACTTATTAAAAAAGCATAAGCAGGAGAGGAGACAATATGGCAGGAATTTGTACTATTATGGGCGTACCCTTTAACAACATAAGCATGACAGAGGCTATGGGTATAATATTACTTAATTTAAAGGAAAGAAAACAAACTGTTATATATACGCCGAACCCGGAGATGGTTATGGCGGCTCAAAAGGACAAGAAGTTTATGCAGGTTTTAAATGATGCCGACTTGCTTCTTCCCGACGGAATAGGGGTAGTGAAGGCGTCTAAGTTCTATCACAACCCCATTAAGGAGAGGGTAGCCGGCTGTGATCTTATAGAAGAAATTTTTTCAAGAATAAAAACAAGCATAAACACGGTCTATTTTTTGGGCGGTGCCGAAGGGGTTGCCGAAAAGGCTAAGCAGAAGATGCAGAGGCGATACAGAGGATTAGGTATCTCAGGCACCCACCACGGCTATTTTAAAGACGGTTCTCCCGAAGAAAAGGAGATTTTAGACGAAATAAACAGGCTTAACCCCGAGGTTCTTCTTGTGGGCTTAGGCTTTCCCAGACAGGAAAAATGGATAGCTAAGCACAAAAACGAGCTTAACTCCATCATAATTATAGGCGTAGGAGGCAGCTTTGACGTTTTAAGCGGAAACGTAAAACGTGCGCCGGAGTTCTACAGAAATCACGGCCTTGAGTGGTTCTACAGGCTTGTTACCCAGCCTACAAGATTCAAAAGAATGCTTGTTTTGCCTGTGTTTATGATAAGGGCGATAGGGGAAAGATTCGGCGCCAAAATAGAGTTTAAAGGCGACAGGGTAACTATAAAGAAAATTGAAGGAAAAAAGAAAAAAACTAAGAGGAAGTAAAAATGGAAGCATGGGTTTTGCTTGTTGTTTTATATGGAATTTTAAAGGGCATGAGGGACCTTTTTAAGAAAAAAGCTCTTGAAAAAAGCGAGGTTATGGAGGTTTTGTTCTTCTTCTCACTCCTCGCTTTTTTGTTTGTCAGCCCGAGCGCAGGGGAGGCCCTGAAGCTTGAGAAGGGCTATATTTGGCTTATCGCCCTTAAAACATTTTTTGTTTTCAGTGCGTGGATATGCGGCTTCAGAGCCTTGACGAAAATTCCGGTGAGTCTTTACGGCGTTTTGGACTTGTCGGGGGTTTTGTTTTCAACCTTTATGGGAGTGGGGCTTTTGAATGAAAGCCTTTCCGTTAACCAGATTATAGGCCTTTGTATCGTTCTTGTGGGTTTGATTTTGGTAAACTACAGAAAAAACGAATCCGGCGACAAGGCAAAGGCAAAATATGTTTTTCTTGCCATTTTAAGCTGTGTTTTAAACGCTTCAAGCGGCGTTATGGACAAGGTTTTAATGAGATATATGGAAAGCAGTCAGCTCCAGTTTTGGTTTATGCTCCTTATGCTTATATTCTACGGCGTTTACATAGTTGTCACAAAAACAAAGATAAGCCTGAAATCCGTTTATAAAAATTATTGGATTCTTCTCGTTGCCCTGACTCTTGTAATAGGTGACAGAGCCTTGTTTTATGCCAACGCCGCAGAGGGCAGCAGCGTTTCCGCTATGACGCTTATAAAGCAGTCGGCTTGTTTTATAACAATTTTAGGCGGCAAATTTATTTTTAAAGAAGAAAACATATTAAAGAGGCTGCTTTGTGCGGCGCTT
Organism: Clostridiales bacterium; assembly: GCA_021202835.1. Lineage (GTDB taxonomy): Bacteria > Bacillota > Clostridia > Lachnospirales > CAG-274 > JAJQCI01. Next base: position 29,104 of record JAJQCI010000255.1, read on the forward strand.
ATATTGGTGGGAATTTTTATTTCCGTTGTGTAAGGAGGGGCATATGAAAATAAAAAGGGCTGTTATTTTAATCACAGCGGTTTTTAGCCTGACTGCCTGCGGCTCTTCCGAAAGGGAGTTTAATATTGCCGAGGCAGGAAGCTGGCTTGACGGTATATATACCACAACGGCCGAAGGCAAAAACGGCAGCTTTGACATTTCCGTGAAAATAGAAAACGGCGAAATCGCAGAAATTAACGCAGAAAACAACGATGAAACAGAGGATATAGGAAAAGCCGCTATAATTGAGCTTTCGAAGAAAATGACAGAAGAACAGACCTGTGATGTTGATGCTGTTTCGGGAGCAACTGTTTCATCGGAAGCCTTGAAGAAGGCTGTGGCCAGATGTCTTGAGCTTGCGTCTTAAGTCGGCCGGTGATAATGAGAATGTGTTTTTTATGAGGGCGGAATATGAAAATAAATGAACTCAGAAATCTTTTGGCAGAAAGCCGGGAGGAAAGCATAAAAAAAGCCTTTGCGGAATGTTATAAGGCCCTGCCAAAGGCAAAAAAGGAAGAAATTGACGGCCTGCTGACAGATATATTAAAGGGCAGCGATGTTAAAAAGGCCAAAAAGAAAAATCAGACTGTTGACTTCGGGGAGCTAAGCGTCGAAATCGATACATTTATGGAATATGCCTATGCGGATCTATATTTTGCTCCCAACAAAATTGTGCCGAGGGCTCAGAGGTCAAAGTGGAGATTTACTGTCAAGGGTTTTGTCAAGGCTCTTACGGCGGTAAAAGAGGAAGATGAAAGCTTCGGCGCTGCGGCGGAATATTTGTTTAAGCTCTATGAGCTTCTTTGTTACGGCTGCGGCTATTATGTTTTTTCGTCAACAGACACTTTCCGCTCTGTGGGAATTCCTCAGGAAGAGTTTCTTGAAATGGTTGTAAGCAGAAAGCTGGCGGCGGAGGGATATACAAAGGAAAATCTTGAAAGACTTATTTGGCTGGGAGCGGCCTGTTTGGTAAGCTCTGAGAACCTAAATGAGGATTTGCTTTGTGTTGTTGCCGATAAGCTAAAAACCTCCGATTCAAAATATATTGCCATAGAAGCGGCAAGGGCTCTTATAGAAACAGGGGCCGCCGATGAGCTTACTGAAAAATCGTCAAATCCTCAGACTTATGATGTTGAATACGGCAAAAACCGGGCGGCGCTTTTTATTCTTCACCTTGCTGTGCTGTTGGGAGAAACGGAGAGCTATGTGGCCTATTACTTTTCAGCCTATAAAAGCCGCAATAAGGAATATACCCTTTCAAGAGCTTTGTGGAGAATCAAAGATTTCGGAACTGACAGAGACTGGATAACAGTTTATGAATATGCTGTTAAAAAGATTAAGGTTAAGCCCGCAGAACACCTTAAAAAAGAATATAATGAGCTTAAATCAAAAATGAAGGCATAAGACGGCGTTTTATTATTAAATAAGAAAAACAGAATTTCCCCTCGGGTTTCGGCTGAGTTCAGCTTGAAAACGGAGGGGTTTTATTTTCCCACAAAGGTATACTTTAGTAATCATAGCAACAATATACAAACTTACAATTTTATTATACCCTGCTTTTTGTGCGAAAGTCAATAAAAAAATCAAAAAATTTTTTTAAAATCGTGAGTTCATTAAAGTATACTTTAGTAGCCATAACTGCCATTTTTTTGGCAGGCAAGATTTCCGGAAATTGGAGGTGCAAAACAATAAGATTTTATGCAGGATGGTAAAGCAGCCCGTTTATTATTTTTTAATAAGGGGATCAGGGATTTTGCCTATATGAACGGACGGAGCATAAAATCATCGGGGAGGGGCAATTGAAATTTACGAAATTATTTTAATTACTGCATTGGCTTAAGACGCTCCGAGGGCGGAAATGGCTTGTTTAAAACAGGCTCCGTATACGCTGTAGGGGTGTTTGAGGTTTAATTACATGCAGTTTTTTGTGTAATTGTTTAAAGCGAAGCAATTACACAATGAAAGGAGGAAAAAACAAGTGAAGAAAGCTTTAAAAAGGGTTTTAAGTACGGTTCTGTCATCTGTAATGGTACTTTCCTGCGTCGCAGTTACAAATGTTACTTCCGTTTTGGCTTCAACCTACACCTACACCCCGTCGGCAAGCTCAGATACTCTTTATACCGGTGATTCGTTTACTTCGATAAGCGGTATTTTGACAACAGCAATTGCGGCACCTTCCGCTACATTCAGTGATGGCGCTATCAGATTTAGCTACAGTAATACTTCAGCAAATCTGGTGGCAGACGGAACTACAACAACAGGTACAAATGTCAGACTGTTCATAGAAGCAACACCCAGTAAAACAGGTGAATTGACATTTACAACGTCAATCGGTACCTCCGGAAGGGATATTTATATTTTGGAAAAAACCGGTACCGGAGATACGACTGCAGACAAGACCGAAAATCCGGAAAAGTATTATGACACCTATACAGCTATAGCTCATGAAACTATCGGCTCCGGTTCGTCTACAACAATATCGGGTGAGGTTACAAAAGGCGTAACATATTATTATGCGTCAAAGGCAACAACGCCTAATGCAACAGAAATCTCATTTACAGAAGCATTCGGTACATACACCTTCAGCGGAGATTACGGCAGCGGCAACAGCTATACGGATTCATTTACGCTGACTGATGAAGACAACAACAGCTATACGGCTGAATATTCAGCGACTTCAGGCGGCTATGTTTTAACCATCAGCGATATATATGCCGACACATACGCAAAGGGCGACACCTTTACCGTAACAGCTCCCACAGGCTTTACCGCCAGCACGGACGTTCTTACTGTTGACACAATAACGGCTTCGGGCTCTACGGCAAAGGGCTATACCTATACGGCTTCATTCGTTGAAAGCCTTGCCTTTGCGCCTATAAGCTATACAACAGACTATACCTTTACAGGCAGCACGGCCGACAATGAATATACGGGAAATGTAACGCTTACAAACAGCGCTAAGGCTATTTCTCTTTCAATTCCCGTTACGGCAGGAGAAAGCAGCTTCAGCTCCGACAAAACCCTCAGCAATGATCTTGTATTCGAAGAAGGCGACGAATATACTGTTTCAATAAGCGCAAGCGGCTATACTTCGGCAGGCAGCAGCACACTTACAATAGACAGTATTACGGCAGGTTCTTCTTCAAGCGATCCGACTCTTGTTTCATTCGACGGAACTATCTGTTATTTAAAGGACGAATTTGACTACAGTGTAAGCGCAGGTCTTACTGTTGACGGCCAGTCTGAATTTTCGTCTGACAGCTATTCCTTCGGAGACTTTACACTTACAAAGGACGGAACTGACTACACGGCTTCTGTTTCCGCAGTGGCCGGCAGTGACTCCGGAGTAGTTTATGTTTTGGAAGCGGATTTTACAGCGGCCAGAAATACCATAAGTGCAGGGGACACATTTACCCTGACGGTTCCCTCGGGCTATGACGGCCCCGACACTGTTACTGTTGAATCTGTTACCGAAACAAGCTTAGGCGTATATGATGTTGTTTTGGAGGATATTGCCTTAGAAACTCACATTACATATACATATAAGCCTTCGGCAAACGAGATGAGCCACAGCTATTCGTCAGGCTCTACCGTAGGCGGTATCGACACAACATACCTTGATATTAAGCCGGCCTCCGACACAAAGGTTAAGGTATATTACAGCGGCTCATACTATTTCAGTGTTGAAAGCAGCACGATAGATTCCGACATGATTTTAAACGGCAGATATACGACTGCAACAGGCCTGAGAGTTCTCTATGCAATTACTCCCCAGATAACAGGCGACTTAACCGTTACAACAAATTCTTCATATACAGACGAAGGCGACGACGGCTATATTGCTGTTTTAAACAGTGACGGAAGCTATACTGTTTTAGGCGTAATAAGAGGCAGCTCATCCAACTACGAAAAGAACGTAACAGCTTCTGTTGAAGCAGGCACAACATATTATTTTATTTCAGCAGGGTCAATCCCCGATTTATATTCGGTAACAATCGACCAGGCCGATTTAACAACAAAGGCATATACATTAACAGGCTCTTTGGGCAGTGATAATGAATATGACGGAGACTTTGCCGTTACAGGCAGCGACAGCTGTTATTACACAGCCACAGCCTACAAGGACAGCGGCTATTATACAATTAATGCGGCGGCGGCTTTAAACGGCGGCTTAGACGGCTCGGAATTCTCAATAGATTATTCCGACTTCTATACAGCCGAACCCGAAACAGTGACGGCGGCTTATGACGACTCGGCCGACTCTTACACTCTGACAAGCGGCCTTGTTATTAAGGAAGCTTTCTCGGGAACATATACATATAATCCCGAAGTGACAGACACTGTATATTCAGCCGGAAGTGCTCTGCCTACAAATACAGACTATTTGACAGTGGTTGTAGGCGTGGACGATACATCGGGATATTCTTCAGCATATATATGAAGATAATGTATTGTCATTCGGAAATTACACTTCAATATCTTCCGCAGTAAACGGAAATTATTCGACAGGCTCTCACAGAGGTCTTCTTGAGCTTACTCCTGCTTTAGACGGAACCTTAACTATTAACTTCTGCTATTATATAGGCTACAACGGCTCTAATGAAAACAAGCAGGCTTATATAGCCGTAAAGAACAGCGACGGTTCGTTCAGTGTTCTCGGAGCAGCTGTATACAAGGAATATTCTGTGTCGGCCGAGGTTAACGCAGGCACAACATATTATTTAATAACTCACGGAACAACACCTTCTGTTGCAAGTATTGTTCTTACACAAAGCGACACGCCTGTTTCATATACAGAATATGAGTTCAGCGGCACAATAGGCAGTGAAAATGAATACACAGATGATTTCGTATTGTCTAACAACGGTCTTTATTTCACGGCGGCTGTTTCGGGCTCTGAATATTCATTCTTATATACAGTTAAGGACGGAACAAGCTATGACAATGAAGTGTTTGCTCTTGACATTCCTTCTTCATATACAAGCTCGGTTTCAACGGTTACGGCTTCGGCGGTAAGCGGAAAGAATGAATATACATTCGACGGCTCTGTTGAATACCTGCTTAAAAACGCAGAATTTACATTCACAAGCGCTTTAGGCTCGGGCAATGAATATACAGACAGCTTATATTTAACATTTAACAATAAGACCTATACGGCAAGTGTTTCGGGCTCTGCCTATACATTTACAGTAACAACGTCAAGAGACGCTTTTGCTGTAGGTGACGAATTTACAATATCGGCTGTTTCAGGCTATGAAGGAACCGAAACCGTTAAGATTACGGCCATAACAGGCTCGGCGGTTGACGGCTACAGCGTTGAGCTTGAAAGCATAGAGCTTAAGCTTGTTATTTATGACTTTGTTATAACCGGTGAATTCGGGTCGGATAATGAGTACAACACTCCCGGCGACACATTCTCCGTTGTTGAATACTGGTATGAAAATTCCACAGAGGCAACAACAGAATATGTTATGACAATTTCAGACGACGGAAAGTCTTATTCCTGTTCTGTAGATGACCTTCATTCAATTCACTTCTCCTCTACAGGCGGCAGCCGGGTTGAGGTAGTAAGCCCTGAAGGCTATACAGCTAAACCGAAATATATCGACTTTACCACCGTAAAGGGCGACGCCGGCTATACGGTAACCATGAACGGAATCGTATTTACGGAAAATACAGTTCTTTACACATTAACAGGCGCTCTCGGCAGCGATAATGAATATACGGGAAGCTCATTTGAACTGACATACGGCGATACAACATATACCGCCGAAATTTCAGGCAGCACATATTCATTTGACGTTGAAGTTAAGCAGAGCGCAGGGGCACCCTTCGCAGTTGGCGACCAGTTTACGGTAAGTGTTCCCAACGGATATACCGGAAGTGACAGTGTTGCCGTTGAGGCTTTAAGCGGAACGGATTATGAACTCAGTTCTGTAAGCTTCCAAGAAACAATGACTGATTATACTCTCAGCGCATATCTCGGCGACGGAAATGAATACAGCGGAGATTCCTTCGATATTTCCGACGGAACAAACACCTACACACTTACAAAGGACGGCTCAACAGGAGCATACAGCATAACCGTCAGCGCTAAGACAAGCGCAGACGCACCTTTCACAAGCGGTCAGAGTGTAAGCGTTGTTAACCCCGAGGGATATACGGCTTCGGCTTCATCATATACCGTAAGCTATGATTCTTCAAACGATGTCTATGTTATAAGCGGCGTTGTATTTATCGAAAATACGGTTGTTTATACACTGACAGG
>JAJQCI010000010.1:0-795 GCA_021202835.1 Clostridiales bacterium
TTTTATATAATAGGATAAGTGCTTGTGCAAATTAATAACAGAGCAATCGAAGCAATTAATATATAGGAGGTAGCTTTAACATGAAAATGACATTTCAGCCTAAGAAAAGACAGCGTTCAAGAGAACACGGCTTCAGAAAAAGAATGAGAACTTCGAACGGAAGAAAGGTTTTAGCAAGAAGAAGAGCTAAAGGCAGAAAGGTTTTATCTGCTTAATTTTATCCGAAATTGAGAAATCGGCTGTCTTGGGTTTATACCGAGACAGCTTTTTATTTTATCTCCGAGAGGTGAAGCAAAAAGTGAAGTTTACCGAATCCCTTAAAAAAAATTATCAGTTTCGCTGCGTTTACAGCCGGGGGCGGTCTATTGCAAACAAATATCTTATTATGTATGTCGTTAAAAACAACTCAGACAAAAACCGCCTGGGTATCTCCGTCAGCAAAAAAATAGGCAATTCCGTTGTAAGGAGCCGGGTTACACGCCTTATACGTGAGGCCTACCGCCTTTCGGAGGATAATATAAAAGAAGGCTATGACATAGCCGTTATTGCAAGAAGCGCTATGAGGGGCACGTCATACGCCGAGGCCCACAGAAGCCTTAACCACCTTTTAAGAATTCACAAGCTTCTTAAATCTGTTCCCGAAAAGCCTTCCGGCAAAAAGGGGGCTGCTGAGCAGTGAAAAAAAGCATTCCGGCCCGTCTTGCCCTTTGGCTTATAGGCTTCTATAAAAAATATATATCCCCCAGAACTCCCCCAAGCTGCAGAATTATCCCACCCAGCGCCACCTGAGCCCTC
>JAJQCI010000010.1:805-5296 GCA_021202835.1 Clostridiales bacterium
ATATATCCCCACCTGCTCCACCTATGCCATGCAGGCAATAGAAAAATACGGCTTTATAAAGGGCGGTTTAAAAGCCGCATGGCGAATTCTCCGCTGCAATCCCTTCTCAAAGGGCGGCTATGACCCTTTGGAGTGAAAAATAAAATTAAAGCATTTAAAAAGCCGTTCCGAAGAGGGAGCGGCTTTTGTGATTATAAGTATATTATTTTTTAAAATAAAGCCCGCTCAGGCGCTTAAGCTCCTCAGCCGCCGCTTTTATGTCCGGCTTTCCGAAAAGGGCCGAAATAACGGCAACGCCGTCTATGCCGCTGCCCTCAAGGCTTGACATATTTTCGGCGGTTATTCCCCCTATGGCAACAACGGGAATATTCACGGCCTTTGTGATTTCACCGTATACCCTGTGGTCAATTGTAGAAGCGTCGGCCTTTGAGCCTGTTGAAAAGGCTGCGCCTACGCCTAAATAGTCAGCGCCGTTTTCTTCGGCATACAAAGCCTGCTCAACGGTTTTTGCGGAAACGCCTATTATGCTTTTTTCTCCCAATATACGCCTTGCTGTTATTATGTCAGTGTCCTTTTGGCCTATATGAACTCCCGAAGCCCCTATTCTTAAACAAACCTCCGTGCTGTCGTTTATTATAAGAGGAACACCGTATTTGTCTGTGACCTTTTTTACAAGGGAGGCTTCCTCCAAAAATTCCTCAAATGAAAGCCCCTTCTCTCTTATCTGAACAATGCCTGCACCGCCCGAAACTGCCTCTTCAACCGCCGAAACCAGACTTCTGCCGCCTAAAGCCCTTCTGTCGGTTATTGCATATAATTTAAAATTCTCTCTCGAAACGTTCACAAAAATCTCTCCTTAAATTAATTAACCCAATTATAGCCCACAAAAGCATTTTTGTAAAGCAAATTTGATTTCTTTTGTATATTCTATTGCAATTTTAAGCCGAAAGTAGTATAATTTCATCTGTAAATATGAAAGAAATAAACAAATCGAGGTGGAGATATGTCTGAAAACAAAACAATTTTAAGCTTGATGCAGCCTTCGGGAGACGCTTCTTTGGGAAATTATTTGGGAGCCCTTAAAAACTGGCAGAAGCTTGCGAAAGAATATAACTGTATATATGCCATTGCCGACCTTCATACTTTAACCGTAAGGCAGGAGCCTGCGGAAAAGCGCAGACGCTCAAGAGAAATTTTGGCGCTTTTTTTGGCTATGGGGCTTAACGAGAGAGACAATATCGTGTTTGTGCAGTCTCACGTTGCGGCTCATGCCGAGCTGGCTTGGGTTTTAAACTGCTACACATATATGGGCGAGCTTAACAGAATGACACAGTTTAAGGATAAATCCGCAAGGCACGCCGACAACATAAACGCCGGCCTTTTTACCTATCCCTGCCTTATGGCGGCCGATATTCTTCTTTATCAGGCCGACCTTGTGCCTGTTGGGGAAGACCAAAGACAACACCTGGAAATAACGAGAGATATAGCCGAAAGGTTTAACAATATTTACGGAAATACATTCACCGTTCCCGAAGCTTATATAGGCAAAACAGGGGCAAGGGTTATGGGCCTTCAGGAGCCCGAAAGAAAAATGTCAAAGTCGGAAAGCGCAAACGCCAACAACATCATACTCTTAAATGATGATTTAAACCAAATCGCAAACAAAATAAAAAGGGCCGTTACCGACTCCGACAATGTTGTAAAGGCAGGCCCCGAAAAGCCGGGCATAACAAACCTTTTAAACATCTACTGCGCAGTAAGCGGAAAAACAATAGAAGAGGCCGAAATGGAATTTGCCGGTGTAGGCTACGGCGCCTTCAAGGGGGCTGTTGCCGAGGCTGTCTGTGAAGAATTAAGACCTGTCAAGGATGAATATGAAAGAGTTCTCAAAGACAAGGGCTATATAGAAAGTGTCATAAAGGACGGCGCCGAAAAGGCAAGCCGCATAGCTTACAGAACACTTTCAAAGGTATATAAAAAAGTCGGCTTATTGCCGAGAGGATAAAAGCTAAGGGCTTGAAAAGCTGTAAATCAGCCTTTCAAGCCCTTTTTTACTGCTTAAAATTTATTTAATAATTCTTACTACAGCAAACACACTTGCAAGAGTGTTTGCAACAGTAGACATCATCTTTATGAAAATATCAAGAGCAACGCCTACAACGTCCTTTCTGGTGTCACCTACAGTGTCACCGGTAACAGAGGCCTTATGAGCCGCCGAGCCTTTGCCGTGGCCTTTAAGGAAGCCGCCCTCAATATACTTTTTGGCGTTGTCGAAGGCTCCACCCGAGTTGCCCATAAATATAGCTCTGGGAATAGCGCAGATTGTAGCGCCCACAAGTATGCCCCCTACAAATTCGGGCCCAAACAGGAAACCGCCCACTATGGGAATAAGTATAGCCAAAACGGAAGGCATAAGCATCTTTCTCAGCGCTTCTTTGGCTGCCATTTCTATAAGCTTGTTATAGTCGGGCTTAACCTTTCCTTCCAAAACACCGGGAACTGAAAGCTGGCGGTCGCCCTCGTTAGCCATAATACGTGCAGAGTCGATTGTGTTGTCTGTAAGAACAGCCGAGAAATATTCTACAAGAGCGCCGCCTATAACGCCGCCGGCAACAACAACGAAGGAAGCCATATTGAGAACAGGCTCAACACCTATGGCTGTATAATTTCCTACATAGGCTACGATAAGAGAAACTGTGGCGAAAGCCGCTGAGCCTATGGCAAAGCCCTTGCCTATGGCTGCGGTTGTGTTTCCTACTGCGTCAAGCTTGTCGGTTATGGTTCTTACATTCGCCGGGAGGTGACAGCTTTCTGCAATTCCTCCTGCGTTATCCGCAATAGGGCCGAAGGCGTCGATTGAAACCGTTGCCCCTACGAATGAAAGCATACCCAAAGCCGAAATGGCTATGCCGTATGAGCCGCAGATTTTTCCCGAAACAAAAAGCGAAATGCCTATAAAAAGTATGGGAAGAAGACAGGAGCGTGAGCCTATGGCGTCGCCCTTTGTTATAACAAAGGCTTCGCCCTCAACGGCAAGCTCCGCAAGCTCCTTTGTGGGTTTGAAATCGGTGCTTGTGTAATATTCCGTAATCATGCCTATTGCAACGCCGCTGACAATACCCAAAACCGCCGAAATCCAAGGTGAAACCCATCCCAAGGCAAAACTTTCGTAAAGGTCTGCTTTTGCAAAAATCACATAGCAGGCGATAAGCCCCAAAATTACAGTAAGGCCTGCGGAAATATATGTAGACATATTAAGCTCTTTTGACGGATTGCTGCCCGGCTTGTGAAAAGAAGCATATCCAAGCCCCAAAATACAGCTTAAAAGGCCGCAGCCTGCCAAAACAACAGGGAAGATTACCGTACGGTTAAATGTGGACTGGCTTATGCCGGAGCTTCCCAGATAAATTGTAACGGCAATCATGATTGAAGCTGACATTGTAGCAACAAAGCTTTCCAAAAGGTCAGAGCAGTTGCCGGCGATGTCGTTAACGTTGTCGCCTATAAAGTCGGCAATAACATTGGGCACACGGCTGTCGTCCTCGGGCATATCATGGCGAAGCTTCGCCAAAATATCGGAGGATATGTCGGCAGCCTTTGTATAGTTTCCTCCGGCTACTCTGTTGAACATTGCCACTATGGAGCAGCCAAGAGAATATGTTGAAATTCTCATAACAGAGGGATTACAGCTTAAACCGCCTATAAGCCCGTGACCGGAGGCACTGCTGTCGACTCCCCAAATGAGAAGTATGGCCACAAGCCCCAGCATACCGCAGGCCTGAACGCTTAAGCCGCTTATGCTTCCGCCGCAGAGAGCAACCTTTACCGTCTCTCCTACGGAAAGAGTGTTTCTGGCCTTGTTTGCCGTGCGGACGTTTGCATATGTAGCGCTTTTCATACCGAGAACGCAAACCATGCTGCTCATAAGCGCCCCCATTATAAAGGTTAAACCGCTTGTTAATTCAATAAACAGCGCAAGAATAACGGCAAGAACCGCAACCACAATAACTATGGTGTTATATTCCGTTTTCAAAAAGGTAGAAGCACCGCTTCGGATTATACCCGCCATTTCGGCCATTTCGGGTGTGCCCTCTTCCAAGGTCTTAATACGTGAGTAGTTAAAGACAACATTCAAAAGAGCAATAGCCACAAGACCCAAAATCACCAATAAAGTAACTGTTGACATTAAATTATCCCTCCTCTTATTAAATTACCGGAAAAGAGCCCTGTTTTCCTCATAAATTTGGCGGCTTTTCCGAAAAAGCAATTGTTTTCGCCGGCGCACTGCGCCGAAATATCCAGAAATTATTATACTATAAACAAAAGATATAGTCAACATTTTTTGTGCATTAAACTGCGGATAATCATAAAATCATAAAAAACTAAAGTATATTCAAAAGGGTTATTCTTTTTACTATAAAATGTAAAAGAGAAAAGGATAACCAAAACTATTATTCTTTTTCCTAAATAAAAAGACAAAGAAAAAAGGAT
>JAJQCI010000050.1 GCA_021202835.1 Clostridiales bacterium
TTACGGAATATGCTGAAAAAGGCAGTTCCTTATATATGAAAATAAAGGAAGAGATGATTTGTTTCACCTTTCTGAAAAATAACTGTATCATACGGAGGGCTGATATATGAAATATTTAGATTTTACCGTTACCGAGCCGGAATTCAGAGACACGATTTATTCAGTTAAAGACTTCGGCGCAAAGGGCGACGGTTTTACCGATAATACGGAGGCAATAAATACTGCCATAAGCCGTGCTTCAAAGGCAGGCGGCGGCGTTGTTACCGTTCCGAGAGGAATTTTCTTTACGGGTCCCATAACGCTTCAAAACGACGTAAACCTTCACCTTCAGGCAGGGGCTGTTCTTCTCTTTTCAGCTAATGTAGACGACTATCCCCTTGTTATGGTAAATTATGAAGGCAGTATGGCTTACCGCTGTACTTCTCCAATTAACGCCAAAGGCGCAACAAACATAGCCATAACGGGAAAGGGTGTTATAAGCGGTTCGGGCGACCCTTGGAGACCGGTTAAAAAATTCAAGGTTCCCGAAAGAAGATGGAAAAGGCTTATATCCTCCGGCGGTTCTATAAACGTTTTAAACGGCAGTGAGGAAACCTGGTGGCCTACAGACAGAGCCAGAATAGGCCATGACCTTTTGAGCACCTACGGCCCCAATCTTAAAGACTATGATGTGTGCTACGACTGCCGTGACTACCTGCGTCCCTGTCTTGTATATTTAGAAGACTGCCACAACATTCTCATCAGAAATGTAACCTTCAAGAATTCTCCGGCATGGAGCATCCACCCCTTTATGTGCGACAATATAACTGTTAGAGATATTATAGTAAACAACTCCGACACGGCTCAGAATTCCGACGGTATAGACATTGACTGCTGTCACAATGTAAAAATTTTAGACTCCAGCTTCGACGTAGGCGACGACGGAATCTGTATGAAGTCCGGCAAGAACGAAGAAGGCAGAGCAAGGGGCATTTCCACCTACAATGTTTATGTTGCAAACTGCACTGTTTTCCACGGACACGGCGGCTTTGTTCTGGGCAGCGAAATGAGCGGCGGCCTTCACGACATTGAAATAGAAGAGTGTACCTTCATAACCACCGACACGGGCATCAAGCTTAAAAGCTGTGTAGGCCGAGGCGGAGTTATAGAGGATATTTACATCCATGGCATAAACATGATGCATATACCCAAAGAGGCTATAGTGTTTACAACAGGCTATGACATCGACTCTCACGAAGGTCAGGAGGTTTCCGAAGAAGAAATTCCCGAATTCAGGAACGTTAAGGTTGAAAACATAACCTGTACACACTGCGATGTTCCTATTTCAATCACAGGTCTTAAGTCTAAGCCCATTCATGACGTAACCTTAAGAAACATAAGAATCGCAGCCAAAAAACTCGAAAAGAAATATAAATACGCAGAAAACATAAAAGAAAGCAACGTTGTAATAACAGAGCTTTTAGACGAAAATTATTAATACATAAACATAAGGGCCTGCAGCAGCGCTCTGTAAAAAAAGAGGATTTTTACTCAAACATGTGAGCAAAAATCCTCTTTTTATGTAGAATTTAATTTAAATCCGTTTCCGATGCCGTTTCGTTTACAGACTTCAGCAATTCAATAACGTCGAGAATATCTGTTTTTCCGTCTTGGTTGAAATCGGCGGCAGCGGTATTAATCGCCTCATCATCTTCACTCAGACTGCTTACATACTTAAGAAGCAGGGCGGCGTCTGCGCCGTCTGCCTTACCGCTTGAATCCAAGTCACCGATTAAAATATTTATTCCCAAATCTCCGAAAAGAATTTTTTTGCCGTTTGTGCTGTAGTCGGCTTCTGTTGTATCGGTAACAGCCTCAAAATACAGTGCATAAAGTATTGTTTCGTCAAAAAGCCTGTAATATTCCGAAGGAACACTGAAGACAAAAGCTGTCTCCACGCCGGGTTCGAGGCTGCCTATTTCAGCTGTTTCAAGCTGTGTTCCCGAAACACTCGAATCATATATGCTTACAGATACATTTTCGGCAGTTTCATATCCGCTGTTTTTAATATATGCGGTTACTGCCGCTCCGCTTTCGGTTGTGTCCAAAACAAGGTTTGTTATTTCTATATTTGCAAGGCCTATGTCGGTGGTTTCGGAATTGTTGCCGGGATCCATATCGTCATAGTCACAGCTTACTGTTAAGGTGATATCCTGCTTAACCATACTTTCCGGCAAAGTCCAGTTCAGGGTTAAATCGGCACTTTCGCCGCCTTCTATGTCACAGCTTATCGTTTCCTCGGCAAGCTCGTCTCCGTTTTCATCGGTAAGAACGGCGTACACAGTGTCAATACTGTTAAGACTGCTGTTTGTAACATTAAATTCTATGGGCAATTCACCGCCGGCTATGGCGTCTTCGCTGTCATATGTAAAATAATTGAGAATAAGGTCATTATATTCGCTGCTTTCTATAACCTTAAGCTCTGCCGTACCGTAAAGCTCGCCGCCCTCTTCGGCGTAATCTTCGTTTACATCAACAAGATTCACAGCCATAAGAATATTTCCGTCGTCCTTAAGCACAGCCGAATAATTTCTTATATATTTCTCATAATCTGTCAGCTTAATCATATTTCCCCAGCTGCCTGTTTCGCCGTTATACCGGGAAACATACATTTCACAGGTAAAGCCGGTTGAAACAAGACTGAGAACAGCCTTATTGTCTCCGTTTGTTATTACTTCAAAATTGCTTATGTCGGTTATGCCCGTTGACGTGTCCTTGCCGGAGGTTATACCATAGATATAAAGCTCGTCATCGGCAATATGATAAAGCTCATCACCGTCTATTTGAAGACTGCCGCAGTCGTCGCTGTATGTATCGTAATAAACTATAGTTCCGTCTTCATTTATGTAAAGTGATGTTGTTTCGTCGCTGCTGTTATACAGAGTATACATCACTTTTGCCGAGCCTTCCGACATATAAGCTTCTGCGTCTGTTACGGAGCTGTCTGTTGATGCAATTATTTCTTCATCCTGCCATACTCCGTCGGTATATTCCCTTATATATATTGTGTTTGTTCCCTCTGTCATAAAGAGGTCGTTTTCACTGTTTTCAACCCAGCATACCGCAATATTTTCTCCGTCGCTTGATATGTCATATATGCTTTCATATGTAAGCCTGTCCGCATTGCTTATTAAAACAGGCTCGGAAAATTCACCGTTTTCATAAACGGAACAGTAAAGATCTGTTTTTGACATATGTTCTTCCATATCGGTATCAGCTGAAAGGCTTTCGGCAATTCTTTGCCATAATACATATGCTTTTGTGCCGTCGCAGTAAACAACAGGGTCGCCGTTATAGCCGTCATTATCCCAAACTGTCGTATATTCGCCCCAGCTTGTGCCGTCATAGAAGCTGCTGAATAACGATGTTATGTCGGCGTCGCCCTTTGTGCCGTCGTCGTCGGTCCATATAAGAAGCCTCGTTCCGTCGTCAAACACAGCAAGCTGTGGTGAGTTGTAGGGATAAAGCGAAACCTTGTCAAATGACGTCAGGGGGTCGAAGGACATAGTTGAAACCGAACCGTTATACAGATAATTTCTTGATATAAGCTTAGCGTCGGACATATCTACAGAAGCCACGCTTGACAGGCTTACCGAATTTTCCGCCGGGAACCACTGCTCCGGTCCGTAAACAGGCCGGCTGTTCGAAGCTGTGAAAATTCCGGCTTTGCCTTCAACATAAACTGAACCCTCTGCCGTTACCGTAAACGGATCATAATCAGTTGAAACATCTGCAAAATAGCCTGTTACAGCAAGAATTTTAAGTGTGAGACTTCCCTTAAGGCCGCCCTCAATATGAAAGTCTCTTGAACCAAGCCCTACACCTACATTAATTTCCGGCTTAAATGCCAAAGATGAAGAAACACTTAATGCGTCATAATCCCTGTCGTCCTTTATACTGAATTTTCCTTCTGCCGAAACCTCAAGGCCTACTGTTCCGTAGGAAGCCGGAAAGGCCGGAATTCTCGTATAAAAATCGCCTGAAGCCTTTGCGGTTATTATTATGCCGCCTTCAGAAAGGTCAAAGCTTCCGCTTTCGTAAGCCCACTCCAAATAGCCGGCAATTTTGCCTTCAATGTTTAAGAAAAGCTTGTTTCCCTGATCTCTTAAATTCGTATTCAGCTTTCTTAAATTGTCATAGGCCGACTTGCTGGGGCTGCTGTCGTTTAAGGCCTTGTACAGGCTTTTGGTTTGGCTGTACATATCCTTCCATTTTTCTTGGCCTACTTCCGTTTTTTCGTCTATTTCCTTAAAGCCTATAAGCGCCTGTATTGTCTTGTTGTCCTCGTCAACCTTAAACTGAAGATTTAATTTGCTCCCCAGCTTTATGCTGAGCTTTCCGTCAAGCTGAAATAAATAAAATGTTTTTCCCAAAACAGTTACACTGGGGCCGTTTATTTCGTCCTGTCCCAAAGATATGCTTTCAAGAACCCTTAAATTTTCTATATCGGACTCGGAAATAACATCATCGGCGGTACTGTTTACGGCATCAACCGTGACATCCGAAAGGTCGGAATATGATTTGGTGTTTTCCGAATCTGAATCCTCATCGAAAGTGCCGGATGAACCGGAATCGCCTGATGAGCTTCCTCCGGAACTGTTGAAATGTATTGTTGCTCCGGTAAGACATTCATTTCCGGTGCCTATAGATATAGCGCTCCATTCGCTTTCACTTCCGCTATAATATACGTCTGTTAAATTTGTACAATTGTAAAATGCAGAACTTCCTATACTTGTTACTCCATCAGGTATTGTTACATTAGATAAATTTGTACAACCTTTAAATGTACTGCCGCCTATGCTTGTTACATCATCTAAAAAATTAACTGTTGTTAAGGCTGTTCTTCCGTTCCAACCGTAATTTAAACCTACCTGACCCACAGTTATACTTTCAATATTTGAGCACCCTGAAAATGCAACGTTTCCTATGCTTGTTACACTTGTGGGTATAACTACGCTTGTCAAATTAGTGCAGCAATAGAACGCCCAACTGCCTATACTTGTTACGCTGTCAGGTATCACTATGCTTGTTATTCCGTCACAGTACATAAATGCATCAGAGCCTATACTTGTTACACTGTCAGGTATCGTTATATCTGTTATGCTGTCACAGTCATAAAATGCATCAGAGCCTATGCTTGTTACTCCGTTAGGTATCGTTATATTAGATAGATTTGTACAGCCTTTAAATGTGCTGCCGCCTATGCTTGTTACATCATCTAAAAAATTAACTGTTGTTAAGGCTGTTC
>JAJQCI010000285.1 GCA_021202835.1 Clostridiales bacterium
ATATAACGGTCATTTTGCTTTTGTACTTTTTTGTTATCGGAACCTTTGACATAGAAAAAGCACATTTATTTACAAAAATGGCAGAAGGTGAGAAAGCGGACAACATCTCCTTCTTTGAAATAAGCGGCAGCTTAAGCAATACCTCCTACAGAATATTTATAAACTGTTATTTCAAAAAATTTATATGCCTTTCGGTTCTCTTTTTGCTTGTCGAAATCGCTGTAAGATTTTTGTTTGGTTTTATAAAAACCGGCCCACTTGATATATTAAAAAATACATCATATATTCCTGACCCGACTAAAAGTCTGTACCTTGCCTGCACATTGTTTGCCGTTATAAGCGTTCTCATTTTGTGTTTGTTTGTGTATATATTAATAAAATACATTTTTGTGGAATATATTATCGCCGAAAAATGCAGCAAATATATTGAAAAAAGCAATGATATGGGAATAATTGACAACGCCGCATATAAAAAACATGTCTACAAAAATTTCCGAAGCTTTATATTGGGAGACAGGTCTTTGTCATCAACGGAAATATACTCGGAAAACAACGCCTTAGTCAGAAATAACTTTTCAATAATAACAAAGTTTGTTTTGTCATTTTCCGGCTGGTTTCTGCTTTCATTGGCCACCTTGGGAATCGGCTTTGCCTTTTTGATACCCTATTTTAATGCGGCCTCCGCCCTGCTTTATTCCGAATTAAAAGAATCTCGGGATAACGCCTGTAAATTTCTGACAGACACTGCAAATAAATGAAATTTTTTTAAAAAACACTTGACAAGCGGTTTTAAATGCGTTATACTTTAGAAAGTGCCGTAGACAGCGAGTGCCTTTCGGGCGTAACGTATATCAACTCGCCGAGGAATCATTATTAATGTGATTTTATGCCCTGCGGTTCGCTCAGGGCTTTTTTTATATCTATAGCACTTCCGAATCGGCGGAGGTTTTCCCCGGTTCACTGTTTAAAAATATTCAAGGAGGTGTAACAATGGCAAAAATCGAACAAAAGCAGGTTGTTGTAAACGAAATCAAGGAAAAGCTTGAAAAGGCTACTTCGGCGATTTTGGTTGACGCAAGAGGTCTTACCGTTGAACAGGACACAAACCTCAGAAAGCAGTTAAGAGAAGCCGGCGCCGACTATAAGGTTTACAAAAACACAATGATGAACTTTGCGGTTGAGGGAACAGCTTATGAGAGCCTCAAAGACTATTTCTCAGGCCCTTCCACACTGGCTGTTTGCTACGAAGATCCCACAGTAGCAGCTTCAATAATCAAAAAGTTTATGAAGGATGCTAAGGCGCTTGAATTCAAGGGCGGCGTTATCGACGGAGTCGCTTATGATGCAGCCGGTCTTACAAAGATCGCAGACATCCCCTCAAGAGAGGTTCTTCTTTCAAGACTTCTCGGCAGCTTACAGGGCCCCATGGCATCTTTTGCAAGAGTTATCAAGGCTATTGCCGAAAAAGACGGCGAAGCCGCAGCCGCAGAGGCTTAATTCAGCTTAAAACCGCTTAAAAATAATAAAAAATCTGAAACGGAGGATATAAAAATGGCAAATATTCAAGAAATTATCGATGCTGTAAAGGGTCTTACAGTTCTCGAACTTAACGATTTAGTAAAGGCTTGTGAGGAAGAGTTCGGCGTTTCCGCTTCCGCAGGCGTAGTTGTAGCAGCCGGCGCAGCAGCTCCCGTTGAAGAAGAAAAGACAGAATTCAACGTAGAGCTTACAGAAATCGGCTCAGAAAAGATTAAGGTTATTAAGGTTGTAAGAGAAATCACAGGTCTTGGTCTTAAAGAAGCTAAGGCTGCTGTTGACGGTGCTCCTACAGTTCTTAAGGAAGCTATCTCCAAGGAAGACGCTGAAGCTTACAAGAAGAAGCTTGAAGACGTTGGCGCTAAGGTTACACTTAAATAATTTAAACAAAAAAACGGGCTGTATAAACCGCCCTGACATAAAAAGAGGATTTTTCTCAATTATCTTGAGCAAAAATTCTCTTTTTTATTATTAATGAACAGAAAAAAGGATTTTAAAATGAACGAACACAAAATTCGGGTAACCGTTCTTATCGAAAACACCTCCGACGGTATTCTCACCTGTGAACACGGACTGAGCCTTTTTATAGAATATGCAGGAAAAAGAATACTTCTTGACGCCGGAAGCAGCGAAGCCTTTGGGGAAAACGCAGAAAAGCTGGGCCTCTCTCTGACGTGTCTTGACGCATATGTTCTGTCACACGGCCACTATGACCACTCCGGCGGTTTTGATTATATTTTCAGAAATGACCCGGCTGCAAGGGTTTACGCCCGAAAAGAGGCTCTTGATGTCTATCTTTCCGCCGCCGGCGGCCTTCACGAAATCAGCGTGCCTGAAAATGTGGCG
Source organism: Clostridiales bacterium (assembly GCA_021202835.1). Taxonomy (GTDB): domain Bacteria; phylum Bacillota; class Clostridia; order Lachnospirales; family CAG-274; genus JAJQCI01. Next base: position 2,383 of record JAJQCI010000285.1, read on the forward strand.
AAACAGAGGGAAAGATTTATTTTTACAGATGGCCTAAAAGAGATTCTCCCCAAAATATACCTTATTCCTCACAAAACAACAGGGCTTGAAGGTATAGGCGAAAAAAGCAAATTATATAAAAAACAGGGCGCAGAAATTTTGCCGGATGATTTTGCACACGAGCAAAGCCTTGTTGTCGACACAGAAGATGGTCTTGTTATTTTTAACAGCTGTTCTCACGCAGCAGCCCCTAACATAATCAGAGAGGCCAAAGCAGCCCTGGGCCGAAAACGGGTTTATGCCTATGTCGGCGGCCTTCATATGAAGGGCAGAAAAAACGGCAGGGAAATATGTGCCTTTTCTGAAGAGGAAACCTGCAGTCTTTGCAGAGCCTTTCTAAAAGAAAACATCCGGAAAATTTATACAGGTCACTGCACGGGAACACCGGGCTTCGAAAAGCTTAAAAGCCGTCTGGGAAACCGTGTGCAAAGGCTTTCAACAGGCTTAATTTTTACTTTGTGAAATTTTAAAGGCAAGCCGAAATTATCGGTTTGCCTTTTTTCAGTGTCTGAATTTATGAAATACTGTCTACAATCTCGCTGAGCTCTCCTATAAGCTCCGTTCCCTTTGTTTCTGTTTTATAGGTAAGATAGGTATCCCCCGAAGCCGTAATCTGAATTCTGTTTCTCATCCGCCTTATAAGATCCATTATTTTGCCGCTGTCGGGGTCTGCCCCCTGTTTAAACGTAAAAATCACACTGTGAGCCTTTCCCGTAATGGCAGTGATTTTGAGCTTTTTTGCTTTTTCCTTAAGAAGGGCAATATCCATAAGGTTGGCCACAACCCTCGGATAGTCTCCAAACCTGTCTATAAGCTCGTCGCTGACCTCTTCATGGTCCTTAGGGGTTATTATATAAGAAATCTTTTTGTACATTTCAAGCTTTTGAATCTCATCGGAAATATAAGAATTGGGAATAAAGGCGTTTACGCTTATATCTATAAGTGTTTCAACAGGCTCTTCCGTTTTTTCGCCCTTAAATTCTCTTATTGCCTTGTCGAGAATTCTGCAGTACATATCATAGCCTATTTTATCCATATGGCCATGCTGGTTTGCCCCCAGAAGGTCCCCTGCCCCTCTGATCTCCAAGTCTCTCAAAGCCACCTTAAAGCCGGAGCCGAATTCAGTAAACTCCTTTATTGTTTTAAGTCTTTTTTCGGAAATCTCATTGGGGATTTTATCCTTTTTATACATAAGATAACAATAAGCCTGTTTGTTTGTCCTTCCTACACGGCCTCTCAGCTGATAAAGCTGGCTTAAGCCCATATAGTCGGCGTTTTCTATTATTATTGTGTTAACATTCTGAATATCCATTCCCGTTTCGATTATGGTGGTACATACAAGAATATCTATTTTCCTGTTTAAAAAGCTTTCAAGAACCTTTTCAAGCTCTCTTTCCTTCATTTGGCCGTGGCCGACGCCTACCTTCGCTTCGGGAATAAGGCGGCTTATTTTTTCGGCGGTTTCATCTATTGTCTGAACTCTGTTGTGAAGATAATAAACCTGACCGCCCTGTCTTAGCTCTCTTAAAATAGCCGTTGTTACGGTTTCCTCGCTGTATTCCATAACATAGGTTTGAACAGGCAGTCTGTCTTCGGGAGGTTCGTTTAAAACACTCATATCCCTTATTCCGCTTAGGCTCATATGAAGAGTACGGGGAATGGGGGTTGCGCTGAGAGTCAAAATATCAACGTCCTCTGTTATGGTTTTAAGCTTTTCCTTGTGGCCTACGCCGAAGCGCTGTTCCTCGTCCACAATAACAAGGCCCAAATCCTTAAAAACGATATCCTTTGAAAGAAGCCTGTGTGTTCCCACAACAAAGTCACATTCGCCATTTTTAAGTTTCTCAACAGTTTTCTTCTGCTGAGCGGCCGTTCTGAATCTGGAAAGAACCTCTATATTTATGGGGTAATCTCTGAAGCGCTCCAATATGTTCTGATAATGCTGATTTGCAAGTATCGTAGTAGGAACCAGAAAAGCAACCTGTTTTCCGTCACATATAGCCTTAAAGGCGGCTCTCAGGGCCACCTCTGTTTTTCCGTAGCCAACGTCGCCGCAGACAAGTCTGTCCATAATTTTACCGTTTTCCATATCACGCTTTATGTCTATAACAGCTTCAAGCTGGCCTTCTGTTTCTTCAAAGGGAAAGGCTTCTTCAAACTCCGCCTGCCACGTTGTGTCGGGGGAATATCTGTAGCCCTGCTTAACCTGTCTTTTTCCGTAAAGCTCCACAAGGTCAAAGGCCAGCTCTTTTACGGCAGATCTTGCTTTGGCTTTGGCCCTTGCCCAGGACGTGCCCCCTAAGCTGTTAAGCTTAAGCTTTGCGGTGTCACCTCCGATGTATTTCTGAACAAGCTCCATCTGGTTTACCGATACATAAAGCTTTCCGCCCCCGTCATATTCAAGACAGAGATAATCCTTTAAAAAGCCGTCGGCTTCAACCTGTTCAATTCCCTTGTAGATTCCTATTCCGTGGTTTTCGTGAACAACATAGTCTCCCGGCTTCAGGTCTGAAAAGGAGGAGATTCCGGCTGTATCGGAGGAAGAACCCTTTCGTCTTCTCTTTTTTGCCGCCTTTCTGCCGCTTTCGTTAAGAACGGCAAGCTTTTTTTCTTCAAACACAAATGAGGACAGGCCGCCCTTTGAAACCCCTGCAATATTTTTTTCGGGGAATTTATCGCTGTGAATGCTTACCTCTCCGTCTGTCAGCGCTTTTATGACATTTCTCATATTCTGAGTGGTTGAGGTCAAAACCAAAACATTATAGCCCTCTTTATGATATTCCTTTACCGTTCCGGAAAGCTCCTCAAGATTTCTGCCATAGCCTTTAACGGCTCTTGACTTGAAATCTATAACATCTTTTT
>JAJQCI010000006.1:0-4969 GCA_021202835.1 Clostridiales bacterium
GGTTATTGCTATGCTGCTGCCGCTTCCGCTGTTGCCGCCGCCGATACCTGCACCGCTTGAGCCGCCGTTGGCTTCTATAATTCCGCTGTTTATGGTTATATTTGATGAAGCACCGCTTTTATATTTGCCGCCGATACCTGCGCCGCTGGAGCCGCCTGTTGCCGTAAGGCTTGCCTCGGAATCATCTGCGTCGGCTTTTATAACAAGACAGCCTGATGTACTTTTGTAAATACCGGCGTTTCCGGTTCCGGTATTCGTTCCTGTGTTGGTCAAAGTGTTTTTGCCCTTTAAGATGATTTTAACCGTTCCGTCTCCGGATAAATCAACCGGTGCTGCAGATGAAGATGTTATTGTCACATCTTCAAGAACAAGGGTTACGGTTTCTCCTTCGTTTGTCGTTACCTGAACATTACAGCTTTTCGACTCGCCGGTAATATGATATATGTATTCTGTCTCTTCAGATGATATAGATACATTATCATTGACTTCCGACATGTTATATTCTGCTTTATAGCTGTAATCTGCGGCCGAAGCAGTTATTGCAAAGGGAAAATATCCCAAGGCGGCAATTGTCACCGCAGCAAACAAAGCTGTACCCAGTGTTTTTATTATTTTTGCATTCATTTGTTTTCCTCCTTTTAAATAAAAGATCCGACTTGTGTTTTAAATAATTTCATATTATACATAAAAAAATTCACAAAGTCAAGCAAAAATCAAAGCGCGGCACTTTTTTTACAGCTTTTTTACGGTTTTTTTACGGCAGAGTATCTTTATTCGCAGGTTATAACAACATCGTTTTCTTTTATTTCGGTGTGTCCCTGAGGAATAATAAATTCGTCTCCCCTTTTTATTGCCGCAATAAGCGTGTTTTCGGGAATGTTAAGCCTGTAAATGGGTTTATCCTTCCATTTATGTCTTTTTGTTATTGTCTGTTCTCTCAAAACAGTTCTGTTTCTGTCGTTATACGCAGGAACACTGACTATAAGGCTGTCCCCTACCATAATCTTTGTGTTTCCTCCGGGATAAATCGTCTGCTTTCCTCTTCTTATGGAAAGAACAAGAAATTCCATAGGCATGTGTATATCCTTTATTTCCTTATTAGCCCAGGGATGGTTTAATGTAACAACTATTTTGGTAAGGTTAAGGCCTGAGCTTTCCACATAGTCGTTAAATGTTTTTCTGACGTCGCCCTCTTCGTCGACCATATCCAGTTTTTTTGCCATAAAGGGCAAAAGAGAGCCCTGCAGGGCGACGGAAATAATAGCCACAAGAAAAACAGTGTGGAAAATGTCAGTTTCCGTTTTGATTCCTCCGGCAACAACCATTATAGCAAAAACTATTGATGCGGCTCCTCGAAGCCCAGACCACGACACAAGAAGACACTGCCTGAGTTTTGCCTTAAAGGGCAGAAGAACCGCAAAAACGGCTGCCGGCCTTGCGATAATAAGCATAAAAAGAAAAATAAGAACGGCCGGAATAAAAACTCCCGACAGCATATGGGGCATTGACAAAAACCCCAAAAGGAAGAAAATGACAATTTGTGAAAGACCGGTTATGCCGTCAAAATAGTTTACAAGGGCTTTTTTGTTTTTAATGCTGCTGTTTCCTATTATGATTCCCGAAAGATAGGCTGACAGAAAGCCGTTTCCGCCAAGGGCGCTTGAAAGGGCATATGACGCCGCAGCAACGGCCGTTAAAAACACCATTTCCATACCCTCCGACTCAAGCCTGAGCCTTTTAAGGGCAAAAATACTTAAGTACGGAACAGCGAAGCCTAAGCAGACGCCGAAAAATATCTGCCTTATAACCATTATAACCACAGACCCTGCCGTAACCTCCCCCGAAATCAAAAGCATTCCCAGAGCAGTCAGCATATAGGCAACGGGGTCGTTGCTGCCGCTTTCTATTTCAAGAAGGGAAGCCGTATTATATTTTAAGTTTAGATTTTTTGATTTAAGAACTGAAAACACGGAGGCTGCGTCTGTTGAACCCACAACCGCCCCCAAAAGAAAGCTCTCAGCAAAATTCCACCCCAGAGCATATCTGCAGAAAAAGCAGGTTAAAAGAGATGTTATCAAAACTCCCAGAGATGACAGAAGCCCCGACCTTATAAAAACCGGCCTTGCCGCCGAAACCTTGACACCGAAGCCGCCGTAAAACATTATGAAAATGAGGCAGATTGTGCAGATTTGTTCAGTGACTTCGTAGTTGTCAAAGGGAATTTTAAATATTCCGTCGGAGCCGAAAAGTATGCCCACAAACATAAAAAGAAGAAGGCAGGGCATACCGGCCTTATCTGAAAATTTATCGGCTATTATACACAAAATTATAACAGCCGAAAACAAAATCAACAACTGGATCATTTGCCTGCCTCCTGTTTTGTCTGAATATTGCTTAAATTTATTTATAATCTCACTATATTATTATCTGTCTTTTTTATAATTCCCTGAAATCACTTTATTGAAATATTTAGGGTCATACCAATAACAGCCCTGACAGGTTTTTGTGTCTTCATCACCTAAAATAAAGCTTTGGGAATAGCCCAGCCGCTTGGCGTCATATCTTTTTCCCGTTGAGATACACCTGCTGCAATGGTTTCTTTTGGCGTCGTTGGCTGCTTTGGACAAGGGCTGAAAATCACTTTCCTTTTGAGTTGCTGTGTCTTGATTTGACAAAACATCATAGTGACCGTCTTTGTGATCTATTTCTATATTTGTGCTTACATCTAAAACAGAACATCGCTGTTTCGAAAGCTTTTTTATAATTTCTTTTTTAATTCCTCTGTTTCGCTTGATTGACTTGTTGTTTGCTCCGTCTAATTTGACAGCGGCAACCCTTCCCTTTTTCTTAGGTCTTTTGATTATATATTTTTTGCCGAGATAACTGTTGTCGCTTCTTGCCCACTGACAGCCGTTTGTGCTTTCGAAATCGGGATGAATATTTTTAAGCTCTTCAATGGATATCTCTCTTGAAAAGCAGGAAGCCGGATCATTTTCGTTATATGTAACTCCTGCATATATTTCAAAAATCATTCCCAAAGTCTGAGGGGATAAATGTGATTCACGGCATTCCGTCTTTACATATTTTATTATTTCATCAGCAGAGCTTCCGCCGGAAATCATATTTTGAACCGTTTTATCAAGCGATGCCATATTTTGAACCCCTTTCAGTGTTTTCAATGCCGCAGTCACTGAGTCTTTCAAGCGATTTTTTATAATATTCTTCGGAAAGCTCACAGCCTATAAAGCTCCGGTTTGTGTTAAATGCCGCAACGGCGGTTGTTCCCGAACCGCTGAAGCAGTCAAGCACCAGGTCGCCTTCATTTGAGTGTTTTAAAATAAGCTCCTCAAAAAGAGCCAGCGGCTTTTGTGTAGGGTGAAAGCGCCCTTTATCGTGACAAATGGGATAGGGATAAATACCGTTGTCATATTCCGAATGAAATGTGGGTTTTCCGTATTTTACACCCACTAAGGCAATCTCTCTTGAATTTGTCAGATAATTAACCCTGCTGTTTAAGGGAACGGGATTCGTCTTAAGCCACTCTATAAACCTGAGCTGTTTAAATTTTGCCTTTTCGAAATATTCTCTTAGGGTTGTAATCTTCCAAAGGTCATAAAAACAAATCAGTGTTCCGCTTTTCTTAAGAATTCTGTAGCATTCCGAAACAACCTCAGACAGGCCGAAAAAGCCATAGTCCCACTTGCCGAAGCTCATTGAAACCCTGAACCTGTCGGTATCTCTGCCTTTGGCTTCTCCCGAACTGAAGTTTGTTTCTCTTGACACTTCATAAGGCGGATCTATAAGAACGAGGGAAACCGAGCCGGACTCCACAGTTTTTAAAAAGTCGAAACAGCTTTCGTTGCTGAGTGAAATTGTGTTATATTCCCGGTCAGTCATTCTTTCGCCCCCTTCTAGAAATTCTGTTTAATGAAATTTTCTATTCTGTTTACGCCGACGACGATACTCTCCATAGAAGCCGCAAAGGAAAGCCTTATATATTCCTCACAGCCGAAAACATCCCCTGCCACAACGGCAACCTTATATTTTGTAAGAAGAATGTTTGCCACGTCTTTGCCGCTGGTGATTTTTACACCGTCAGCCTCTTCGCCGTAAAGCTTTGAAACGTTTACCAGAATATAAAGCCCCCCTACCGGTTTAATGCTTCTTAAGTAGGGAATATCGGATATTCTCTGTGTCATATAGTCTCTGCGGCGCTTAAGCTCGTTTACAAGCAGGTCTATACAGTCGTCACTGCCGTTGAGAGCCGCAAGGGCGGCATATTGACTGACAACATTTACGTTTGACGTACAATGGCTTTGAATTTTTATCATTGCCTTTGAAATTTTTTCATCGGCAATGCTGTAGCCTATTCTCCAAGGGGTCATTGAATATGTCTTTGAAAGACTGTTTACAATAACCGTTCTTTTCTTTATTTCTTCTCCCAGTGAAGCTATGCTTATAAAATTATATTTTTGGGAGTAAATCATTTTGTCATATACTTCGTCGGAAATGACAATTAAGTCTTTATCAACGGCAAAATCTGCGATGGCCCTAAGCTCCTTTTCACTGTAAAGAACTCCCGTAGGGTTGTTTGGGCTGTTTATTATAATAGCCTTTGTCTTGTCGGTGTAAACTCTCTTAAGGTCCTCCGCTGTCAGCTTATAGCCCTTTTCTTCTCTTGTGTAAACAATAATGGGAACTCCCCCGGCAAGGAGAACAACCTCCACATAGCTCTGCCAGTAGGGTGCGGAAATTATGACCTCGTCTGACTGACCCACAACGGCAAATATTGTATTCATAAGAGCCTGTTTTGCACCGTTTGTAACAACAACATTTTCCGGCTTATAAACAAGCCCCCTTTCCGAAGCCGTTTTTTTGCAAACAGCTTCCCTAAGCTCCAAAATACCCTCTACGGCCGTATATTTGGGCAGATTGTTTTCAATGGCTTCAACCGCTGCCGCAGTAATAT
>JAJQCI010000006.1:4979-5283 GCA_021202835.1 Clostridiales bacterium
AGTTTGAAAGTCTACCTCTCCCGTCCCCAGGCTTATTACGTTAGAGCCGCTTATATTCATTTTTTCAGCCTTTGCCGTAACTTTAAGCGAAGCCGACGTTCTTACCTGTGTTGCTCTTTCCGATAAAATCACACCGCATCCCTCCTAAGGCATATGTAATTATATCTTATTGTATACCATTTGAGAAGGGTTTTCAAGTTAAACTTTTGTGAAGCGACAAATTTCTGACGTTTTTCAATAACATTTTTCTTTTTAATCTGAATTATGCGATATTTTCTCTTTTATAACAAAGAGGCCCTTATAT
>JAJQCI010000134.1 GCA_021202835.1 Clostridiales bacterium
TGAGCAAAATTTTAACAGCATATTTTTCGGCAAGCGGAGTAACAAAAAATGTTGCTCTGAAAATCGCAAAGGCAGCGGGAACAGACATTTTTGAAATAGAGCCCAAGGAACACTACACAGCTTCGGATTTGGACTGGACAGACAAAAATTCCCGAAGCACTGTTGAAATGAATGACCCTGATTCACGTCCCGGCATCGCAAACAAACTTTCCAACCCCGAAGATTATGACACAATTCTCCTGGGCTTCCCTATATGGTGGTATTCCGCACCCACAATCATAAATACATTTTTGGAAAGCACCGATCTCGATGGAAAGAAAATTGCACTTTTCTGCACTTCCGGTGGAACAGGCATTGAAGGCTGTGAAGCAAAGCTTAAAAATACCTACAGAAACAAATATGAGTGAAAAAAAGGCAAACGCTTTAAATTCGGAGAAAGTGAAGCCCGGCTTGCGGAATGGGTAAAGTCATTATAAGAAAGTAAAAATTTGAAAAGAAAAACAATATCCCGAAATGGTTCTGAAATATTCCGTTTCGGGATGTTTTTACTGTCCTACACATTGTAGGAATTATTTATGCGGAAAAAGAAATTTGAAAAAATCAATCGAGTTGATTTAATTAAAAATCCCGTCTTTGACAGTTTGATAATGAAAAAGCCACTGTGATGCCCTAAATAAGAGGAATACAGCGGTTTTTTTGGAGTTCACGAAGTTGGGTAATTTATTCTTTGCCCTTGCTTTTTTTCTGAATTGTTTTCATACTGCTTTTTGTTATAAACTGGAAGTCTGTCCGGAAGCCACAGACTTCGTAGAGGTCATCTGTGATTTTTTCTCTCTTGTAAAGCGGAACAAAGCCTTGTTCTTCGATTTCGGCAAAGTTCATTGATTTTAATGTGTCTAAAATTTCATCACTTGTATATTTACATAATTAAATATTTAGAAAATCATACAGTAACCGAAACAGCCATTAGATTTAGGATAAGCCGAAAGACTGTATATAAGTGGCTAAAAAGATATGATGGCATGCTTAAGAGCTTAGAGGACAGGAGTCATCGGCCTCATCACAGTCCGAGGGCACATACAGAAGAAGAGTTGAAGCTGATAAGGAGGTTGGCAAAGAAACACAAATGGTGTTACTTCTCTATTGTACCTCAACACCTAATTTTTTTACACCGTTTGTTTTTGTATTGACTTAGACGCAAAAAGCAGAGTATAATAAATGAGTCGGATATATTTACGGGCGGTTCTGCCGTCAAAACGAAAGTTAAGGAAGTGTTATTTTGAGCGGTATATCTCAGATTAAGAGCAAGCTTTTGGTGGAGCAGGTTCAGGAAAATATTTATAAATACATAATCGACGAAAATATTGCCGTGGGGGAAAAGCTGCCCAACGAGTTTGAACTGGCAAGAAAGTTTAATGTGGGAAGAAGCACTGTAAGAGAGGCGGTTAAGCTTCTTATTTCAAGAGGTATTTTGGAAATAAGACGGGGCGCCGGAACATATGTTATAAGCCGAACTCCGGGTGACAGCGACTCGCTGGGACTTTTGGCTCTGGGAGATAAAATGTCTCTTGCTATCGATCTTGCAAATTTAAGAATGATGCTGGAGCCGGGGATGGCTGAAATGGCTGCTTTAAACGCTACAGAGGAAGACATTGAAAAGCTTGAGAGGCTATGTGACTCTGTAGAAAACAAAATAAGAAGAGGCGACGATTATGTAAACGACGACATAGCCTTTCACACCTGTATAGCGGAATGCTCTAAAAATAAGGTTGTGGAGCATTTGGTTCCCATAATAGATACAACGGTTATGATGTTTGTTAATGTAACCCACAAAAAGCTGACGGAAGAAACAATTCTCACTCACAGGGCTGTTTTGAATGCCATAAAGGACAAGGATGTTATAGGGGCAAGGTCGGCTATGACTATGCATATGACATATAACAGAACTATGATTTTGAATATGATTAAAGCCGAAAACAAAAAATAAAGAAATTTTATGAGCCGCAGAAAAAAAGCGGTTCTTTTTTTAACGCAAGACATCAGATGTATTTATATCACAGCAAAGACATCTGATGTTTTGCAGAGGGTTAAAAACCTCTTCTGTGAAATATTTTTTGTTCAAATTTAACAAATTCAAGTGATTTTATAAAGCAAAAAGTAGAAAACTGCCTTTACGCCTTGCAAATGTTTTTTGAAGTGCTATAATAAAACCATAAGACATCACATCAGTATAATTTAAATTTAGGAGGTTTTGATTATGGAGAGAAACAGTCAGAGAGTAAGAAAATTAGCTCCCGAAAACGACCCTTTAAAGATCGGAATGGGCTGGACTTTGGAAGATTTGGAGAAGCCCCAAATTATGGTTGAAAGCACCTTCGGCGACAGCCACCCCGGCAGTGCTCACCTTAACATCTTCGTAGATGAGGCTATGAGAGGAATCAAGGACGCCGGAGGAAGAGGAGCAAGGTATTACACAACTGATATCTGTGACGGAATTGCCCAGGGCCACGACGGAATAAACTACTCCCTTGTTCACCGTGATATGATTGCTAATATGATTGAAATTCACGGAAATTCAACAGGCTTTGACGGCGGTGTTTTTATAGCAAGCTGTGATAAATCCGTTCCTGCCTGCCTTATGGGCCTTTCAAGACTTGATATGCCCTCAATCGTAATTACCGGCGGAGTTATGGACGCAGGCCCCGACCTTTTAACCCTTGAACAAATAGGCGCATATTCGGCAATGTGTCAAAGAGGGGAAATTACAGAGGAAAAGCTGAATTATTACAAGCACAATGCCTGCCCCTCCTGCGGAGCCTGCTCGTTTATGGGAACAGCTTCAACAATGCAGATTATGGCGGAAGCCTTAGGCCTTATGCTTCCCGGCTCGGCTCTTATGCCTGCCACCTGTGAGGACTTAAAGGAGGTTGCTTACAAAGCAGGAAAACAGGTTGTTGCTCTTGCTGAAAAAGGCTTGAAGGTCAGCGACATTGTTACGGCTAAATCCTTTGAAAACGCAATCATGGTTCACGCAGCTATTTCCGGCTCAACAAATTCGCTTCTTCACATTCCGGCAATTGCTCACGAGCTGGGCATTGAAATAGACTCCGACACATTCGACAGAATGCACAGAGGCGCCCACTATCTTCTCGATATTCGTCCTGCCGGAAGATGGCCCGCTCAGTTCTTCTACTATGCCGGCGGTGTACCTGCTGTTATGGAAGAAATAAAGTCAATGCTTCATCTTGACGTTATGACGGTAACAGGCAAGACCTTAGGCGAAAACTTGGAAGACCTTAAGAAAAACGGCTTCTATGACAAGTGTGAAGGTTATTTAAAGAAGTGGGGACTTAAGAGAACAGACGTTATAAGAACATTCGAAGAACCCATAGGCACAGACGGAACAGTTGCAATTTTAAAGGGCAACCTGGCTCCCGAAGGCTCTGTTGTTAAACACTCCGCAGTTCCCAAAGAAATGTTTAAGGCAGTTTTAAAAGCAAGACCCTTCGACTGTGAAGAAGACGCAATAGCTGCAATTATTTCCCATGAAATTAAGCCCGGCGACGCCGTATTTATAAGATATGAAGGCCCCAAAGGCTCCGGTATGCCGGAAATGTTCTACACAACAGAAGCCATCTCATCAGACGCTGAGCTTGGAAAGACAATTGCTCTTATTACAGACGGACGTTTCTCAGGCGCTTCAAAAGGCCCGGCTATAGGTCACGTTTCTCCCGAAGCAGCCGACGGCGGCCCCATAGCCTTGGTTGAAGAGGGCGACTTAATAGAAATCGACATTCCAAACAGAATTTTAGCTATTGTAGGCATTAAAGGCGAAAGACTTTCCGAAGAGGAGGTTGCCGAGGTTCTTAAAAAGAGAAAGGCAGCCTGGAAGCCAAAAGAACCCAAATATAAAAAGGGTGTTCTCAAAATATATTCTGAACATGCCGTTTCCCCTATGAAGGGCGGATATATGGAATAATATAAGGAAAAACAGAAACAACTTTGCATAGATTCATTTAAAGGAGGAATTTTTATGACGGAAACTCTCGCCGCCAACCCCACAAGACTTGTGGCAGCCGCTCTTATAGGATTTTTGGTTTTACTGGTACTTATTATAGCCTTTAAGGTTCAGGCAATGATAGCCATTCTTATAGGCGCAATCGTTATAGGAATTGCCGCAGGAATGCCCCTTGCGGATATTGTTACAACCGTAAACGACGGTATAGGCTCAACACTTAAGGGAATAGCTCTTTTGGTAGGTTTAGGCTCTATGTTCGGTGCTATTTTGGAAATTTCAGGCGGCGCCCAAACCATAGCCGTTACCCTTGTCAAACGCTTCGGTGACAGAAAAGCCGCCTGGGCTTTGGGTATAACCGGTCTTGTAATAGCTATGCCCGTATTCTTCGACTCAGGTCTTATAATTCTTATACCCCTTGCTTTTGCTCTTGCTAAAAGAACAAAGCGTTCATCACTGTTTTATGTTATCCCTCTTCTTGCCGGCCTTGCAGTAGGCCATGCCTTTATACCTCCCACACCGGGCCCCGTTTTGGTAGCAACAATGTTAGGCGTTGACTTAGGCTGGGTTATAATGGTAGGCGTTGTCTGCGGTATATTCGCAATGATAGCAGCAGGCCCTATATGGGGTTCAATCTGCGGAAATAAATATAACATTCCCGTTCCCAAGCATATAGCAGAACAGGAAGACATAGACGAATCAAAGCTCCCCAGCTTCGCTTATGTTGTAGGAATTATACTTATACCCCTTGTACTTATTATTTTAAACTCCGTTTCAAGCGTTATCCCTGCTTTAGAGCCCATAAGACCTGTTTTGGCTTTCGTCGGCGAACCCTTCGTTGCTCTTCTTATAGCAACAATAGCCGCTATGCTTCTTTTGGGAATCAAGAGAGGCTACTCCAAGGAAGAGCTTGAAAAGGTAATGACAAAATCTCTTGAACCTACGGGAATGATTCTTCTTGTAACTGCCTGCGGCGGTGTTTTAAGATATATTCTTCAAAATTCAGGCTTAGGCGACGTTATAGGCGCAGCCGTAGCCTCAGCAGCCCTTCCCATTGTAATTGTAGCCTTTATAGTAGCCGTTCTCGTAAGAATTTCTGTAGGCTCATCAACAGTAGCTATGACAATGGCAGCCGGAATAGTTTCCGCTATGCCGGAGGTGGCAGGTCTTTCACCTCTTCATCTTGCCTGCATAACAGCAGCCGTAGCCGGCGGCGCACAGTCTGCTCACACATAAACGACTCG
>JAJQCI010000251.1 GCA_021202835.1 Clostridiales bacterium
ACATATGAGAAACCTTATAACATTTATTTTGTGCTGTACAATGTTGTTTTCATTGACAGCCTGCGGAGGAAGCTCCGAAAGTGAAGCCGACAATACTGAAATATCTTCGGCAGAGGAAACCGTACAGGAAAATGCTGCGGAAACAGAAGCAGAAGTACCGGCTGTAAACGAAACCGGTGAACAGACGGAAGCAGCTTCTTCATCGCTTGTAGTTTATTTCTCGTGGTCGGGAAATACCGAAACAATTGCCAATGAAATAGCAGCACAAACAGGTGCGGATGTTTTTGAACTTACCCCTGTTACACCATACTCCGATGATTATGATACTGTTCTCGATGAAGCACAGGCTGAACAAAGTGAAAACGCAAGACCCGAAATAAGCGGAAGCATTGAAAACATTGAAAACTATGACGTTATATATCTCGGTTTTCCCAATTGGTGGGGAGATATGCCGATGATACTTTACAGCTTTTTGGACGATTATGACTTGTCGGGCAAGACAATAGCCCCCTTTGTTTCAAGCGGCGGCAGCGGATTTTCAAATACATTAAGCACCATAGCCGAAAACGAACCTGAAGCTTCACTCACTGAAGGCTTGTCACTTTCAAGCTCCGCTTCAAAAAATCCCGGAGATGCTGTGGCAGAATGGCTTAACAGTATAGGCTTATTTTGACAGAGAACAGTTAGTTTAAATATTTGATTTACAAAACACCGGGGCTGTGAAAAAACAGCCCCAACAAATAAAGAGGATTTTTACTCAGAAAAAGAGGGGTTAAAGAATATGAAAATAATTGTTTTGGAGGGAAGTCCCAATAAGCACGGTTCTTCAAATATGTTGGCTGATGAATTTATAAGAGGGGCTGAAGAAGCAGGAAATAAAGTGACTGTAATAGATGCGGCTCACGCAGACATTCATCCTTGCAAGGGCTGTGTTTACTGCGGTTATGAGGGTCCCTGTGTGCAAAAAGACGATATGGAACACATTCGCAGGCAAATTTTAGAAGCGGATATGATGGTATTTGTAACACCTCTGTATTATTACGGAATGTCTGCACAGTTAAAAACGCTGATTGACCGCTTTTGCTCCTTTAACAGTTCCCTTAACAGAAAGCATATGAAATCTGTATTAATTTCTGCTGCTTGGAACAATGACAACTGGACGTTTGATGCTTTGGAAGCACATTATAAAACACTTGTGAACTACCTTAACTTAAGAGACTGCGGTATGATTTTGGGGAAAGGCTGCGGAACGGTTTCAATGACAAGAAGCGGCAAATACCCGGCTAAGGCATATGCTCTCGGCAAAAAGATGAAAGGGTGAAAACTGTGAGCCTTAAAGCAAAATTCAAAATAACTGTTGATGTTTTAATGACCTTCGGACTTTTATTTGCTATGGGGTACCAGTTTTGGGGAGATGCCGCCCATGAGTGGGTCGGTGTGGGAATGTTTGTGCTTTTTATTCTTCACCATATTTTAAACCGTGGGTGGTACAAATTCCTGTTTAAGGGAAAATATACTCCAATGCGTATTCTTCAAACAGCCATTAATTTTCTTCTGCTTGCCGATATGCTCGCACTTATGTACAGCGGAATTATTATGTCACGCCATGTTTTTGCTTTTCTTCCCGTTGACGGCGGAATGTCCCTTGCAAGAAAGCTTCACATTTTGGGAGCTTACTGGGGTTATGTTCTTATGAGCTTTCATTTGGGTTTGCACTGGAATATGTTCATAAATATGACAAAGAGAAAATTTAAAGGTTCTTCAAAACTTTCAAATATTTTGCTTTTTTCTGCGGGGCTGCTCATTGCCTGTCGGGGAGCTTGGGTGTTTATCAAGCGTGATTTGATTACATATATGCTGCTGCAAAGCGAATTTGTGTTTTTAGATTACAGTGAGCCGCTGATTTTATTTTATTTGGACTATTTGGCTATGACGGGACTTTTTATATTTATTGCCCATTATGCAGCAAAAGGCTTAAGACGTTTCGGAAGTAAAAAGAATTGAATTTCGTTTGTTTTGTCTGTAACAGACTTTATATATGAGGAAATGATGAGTTACTCAGCGATTCCTTAACCTAAACAAAGGAGGTTATGCTTATGCAGAACACATTCAGTTTTAAAAGAATTATTGCATTTGTTGCTGCAGTATCTGCTGTCTGCGGACTGTTTATGGGATATGTTTCCGTAAACAGCGGTAAGGAAGTGATGGCTGCCGATGAAGCAGTGGTTCGGCTTCAAATTGACAATACTGAAATGACAGTAAACGGTGAGAGTATCCCTATAGACGAAAACGGAACTGCTCCTGTTATTACAGACGGCAGGACACTGGTGCCTGTCAGAGCAATAATTGAAGCTGTCGGCGGTGAAGTAAACTGGAACAGTGAAAGCCGTGAAGCCACACTCATTTATAACAATGATATTATCGTGCTTACGGCTGACAGCACAACAGCTTACTTAAATGACAATGAGGAAGTGCTTGACGTTGCACCGGCTGTCATTAACGGCAGAACAATGCTGCCCATAAGGTTTATTGCCGAAAATTTCGGCTTTGAAGTTGAATGGGATTCAGAGGATAAAGTGATTACAATTACCGTCAATAACGAGGAAAATGTTGAAGTCACTGAAAATGAGGAAACGGAAGCCGACATTGAAACGGAAAACACCGAAGAAGCAGTTACAACGGAAGCCGGAGGAACTATAACTACAGATGAAAATGCTTCGGTTGTATATTTCACAAGCGATATTTCCCCTGACGGACTTATGGCAGTTTATAATCAGCTCGGCTTTGAGCCGGAAGGAAATGTTGCAATTAAGCTTTCAACAGGAGAAGCAGGCAATACCCACTATCTTGACCCCAATCTTATAAAAGACTTGGTTCAGTCTGTTGACGGTACTATTGTAGAATGCAACACAGCCTACGGCGGTTCAAGAGCAGAAACCGCTATGCACAGACAGGTTGCGGAAGATCACGGCTTTACAGCCATTGCAGACGTTGATATAATGGACGAAGAAGGCTCAATGGAGATACCTATAGAAGGCGGTGACAATATTTCTGTTGATTATGTGGGAAGTCACCTTGCAAATTATGATTCTATGATTACCTTGTCCCATTTCAAAGGTCACGCAATGGGCGGTTTCGGCGGAGCTATTAAAAACATGTCAATAGGTGTTGCTTCAAGCGAGGGTAAAATGTGGATTCATTCGGGAGGAAACAGCAGAACAAGCTGGTCGGGAGGAACTCAGGACGATTTTCTCGAATGTATGGAAGAGGCAACAAAATGTGTTGTAAACTATTTTGACGACAAAGTTGTTTATGTAAGCGTTATGAACCACCTTTCCGTTGACTGCGACTGTGACGGAAATCCGGCTGACCCCGAAATGAATGATGTGGGCATACTTGCTTCAACAGACCCTGTTGCTTTAGACCAAGCCTGTGTCGATATTGTTTATGCTACAGACAGAAGCGAAAGCGGAGCCTTAGTGGAGAGAATAGAATCAAGAAACGGCTTGCACACTCTTGAACAGGCTGAAAAAATAGGGCTTGGCAGCCGTACATATAACTTGATAGACATTGATGAGTAATCGTTAAAGGAAATTTTACAGACAAAACAATTTTCAAATTTTAAAGGAGGAGTTTTTAATGGCTTGTTTTTTAGTACCTACAGCAGAAGCTGTTGTCACAACTATTGTAAAAATAAAAGCTGATAAGCACAAAAAAGAAGGTAAGGAACAAAATATTTTTATAAGCAAAATGAATTGGCTTAACAATATGCTTTGGGGCGGTTCGGCACTTTTAGCCTTTGAACACATTTGGCACGGAGAGGTTACACCTTGGTTTCCTTTCTTAACAAACGCCGCAAATGCCGCAGACAGGGCTGAAATGTTCTATGAAATGGCAACATCGGGAACGGCTATGGCGGCACTCGTTACCGCCGGCTGGGCTTGTATGGTTATGGCTGTAAACGCAGCACACAAGACAGAAACAGTAATATCGAAAAAAACTGCTGTAAGGAGTGAGATGAAATGACATTATTAATTACAACATTTGCGGCAGTTATAACAGCGGTTGTTTGGTACTGCACAGATTTTGATAATTCAAAAAGGTTCGTAACGCTTTGTCTTATGTATACGGGGGCTGCCTTGATGTGGTTTGTTGATGCAGTTGTTGAATACGTAGAATTCGGTGCAGACTATTTTACACCTGCCGCCGCCGATATGCTCAATGATTCTTATCTTGGTTTTTCCGTTGTGGCTTTGGGTCTTGTGATTTGGTTTGCTGTTTTATGTATAAAAGGCCCTGAAGATAAAATCAAAAACGCATTCAGAAGAAGTTGAAGTAAAAGAGTACGGGAGTGCTGAAAATGTATTCGGTACTCCCAATTTATAAAAAAGGCGGTGATTTGTCATATGACAATTATAATCGGGCTTGCAATTTTGTTTTTGCTTATTATTGCAGCTATAACATATGCCTGCATTATTATATCCGACATAACACAAGAGGAGGATTTGGCTGATGATTCTTAATGAAAAATATGAAAAGTTAAAAAATTATCTTATAAGTCTTGAAAGTATTGCCGTTGCATTTTCAAGCGGTGTTGATTCAACATTTCTGCTTAAAACTGCTCATGATGTGTTAGGGGATAATGTTATAGCGGTTACGGCACAGTCCTGCTCATTTCCCAAAAGAGAATTAAAAGAAGCAGAGGAATTTTGTGCAAACGATGGTATAAGACATATTGTGTGCAAATCGGAAGAACTTGAAATAGAAGGCTTCAGACACAATCCAATAAACAGGTGTTATCTCTGCAAAAAGGAACTTTTTCAAAAAATACAAATTATAGCAAAAGAAAATAATATAAAAAATATCGTTGAGGGTTCAAACACAGACGATAACGGTGATTATCGTCCCGGACTTCAGGCGGTTGCGGAGCTTAGCATAAAAAGTCCGCTGCGTTATGCTGAACTTAACAAAGCGGAAATCAGAGAACTTTCAAAGGAATTGGGGCTTAAAACCTACAATAAACAGTCCTTTGCCTGTCTTTCATCACGATTTGTTTACGGAGAGGAAATTAACGAAGAAAAACTCGGTATGGTTGATAAGGCGGAACAGCTTCTGCTTGATATGGGTTTTAATCAAATAAGGGTAAGAATCCACGGCAAAATCGCAAGAATTGAAATTAAAGAAAAAGACTTTCCGAGATTAATTGATAAAAACATAAGGGAGAAAATAATAT
>JAJQCI010000135.1 GCA_021202835.1 Clostridiales bacterium
TTCCTTACCACATACCTCCAAAGTATTTTTTAACAACTTGTTTGGGGTTAACATATTTAAACAAGTTTTTATATAGTTGTAATATTTTCTTTGATACACAGCAAACTGTTTTCCGCCGTCTTATAAACTATGTTTTTTTAAATCATCATAAAATCTATTGCTGTCGTTTCCGGCAGCCAAAAAGATTTAGTTTCCTGTAAAGGTTTCAACTTGAAACCCTTACAGGAAATCGGATATAACAACACTGCTTTGCTTGCTATAAAATTGAGCAGCTGAAATAGGCAATTTAATAGCTCTTAAGTAACATAATATTCACAGAGGTGACAGCATTTGTGATAGGCAGAAACTACGTTACTTTCCGAAATCTTAAGAGCTGTTACAGAGAATTTTATTACAACTGCAAAGTTTAAGGTGATTAATCACCGGCCCTCTTTGGAGGGCTTTTTCTTTGCCTACTATGTGTATTTTACTTAACAGAATGAGGCCTCGTTGCTTAATCTAAAGACTGTATCGAGGTAAACTTATTTTTTAGTCTATCAACACCACTAAAAAAACACTATATTTAGTATTTCTCTACAACCCCAACACCTAAATGTACAAATTTTTTGTTATAGTGACCACGAACGACCCCCTTACGTGCTATAAACACAAAAAATATTTACACCTTTTTGCAGGTGTAAATGCACAAAAACAGACAGCTGCTTTTGTGAAAATTTAACAAAAGCTATTGAGATGATAATCGGGCTGTGGGAATGACCACAGGCTGAAAGATGAATGGTACTGCTGCGGTAATTGCCAAAGCTGTTAATTATAAAAGCTAATGTGAGAGCACAAAAGTGTTCGATACTTTTGGGAGGATGACTTGTGAACAATAAGCATAGGGAGAAATATGAGGGGAATAAGAAAAATATTCTGTTTTTCGCACACTATTATTATCCCGATACGGCCTCCACAGGACAAATACTCCAGGAATTAGCAGAAGGCATGTTAGACGCCTTCAATGTAACGGTAATCTGTGTTGTTCCGTCTTATCTCGGAACAATTGAAGATAAATATAAAACCAAAAAGTTCTATTTTGAAGAACTGAACGGTGTGAAAATACTCCGAATCCGTGTGCCGGAGTTTGATAAAACCAGAACTGTAAGTAGAGTTAAAAACATATTATCCTACTTCTTCGGAGCAATGATAGCCACATTCAAAGTAGGAAAAATGGATTATGTTTTCTCTATCTCCCAGCCCCCAATCCTTGGCGGACTGCTGGGTGTTTGGGGTAAATGGGTAAAGAGAGCCAAATACATATACAATGTTCAGGACTTCAACCCCGAACAGGTCATGAGCGTAGACTATACACATAATAAGTTGGTTTTGAGTTTAATGATGTGGCTTGATAAGTTCTCCTGTAAAAGAAGCAATCTTATCATCACAGTAGGCAGAGATCTCGGAGAGACAATTGAAAATAGGTTTGCCAAAAAAGATGATTCTAAAGGCAGAAAAGTTCCGAAGTACACAATCATCAATAATTGGATTAACGAAGAGAAAATATATCCTCTTGACAGTTCAAACGAAAAAGTTACCGCCTTCAAAAAACAGTACGGACTGGAAAATAAATTCGTATTTATGTATTCCGGCAACATTGGCCTCTACTATGACTTAGAAGGTATCATCAAAGTAATCGAGAAATTTCAAGGAGCATTTACTCCTGATGGGAAAGAGGTTATTTTTGCTTTCGTAGGTGCCGGTTCAGTGCTTGACAAGTTAGTGCTATACACACGTCAGCACAAAATGACCAACGTAATCTTCATTCCATATCAGGACAAAGAAGACCTCATCTACAGCTTAAATGCCGGAGATGTCCACTTCTGCGTCAACGCCAAAGGTATTAAAGGCGTCAGCTGCCCCAGTAAATTCTATGGTCTGGCAGCCGCCGGAAAGCCTGTTCTCGGTGTGTTGGAGAAAGGCTCAGAAGTACGGAGCTTGATTGAGGAAATAGGCTGTGGACTTGTAACTGAGCCGGGTGATTATGAAGGCATTGAAAAAGAGATAAATTGGTTCATTGATAATAGTAGCAGTGAAGCGCTACAGAAGATGGGAGAAAAGAACAGAGCTTATCTGGTAAACAATTTAACTGAAACTATTTCTGTTGATAAGTATAAGCGAAAGATATTAGATTTGTAGAAAAATTACATAATAACGAAGGAGCAGCAAAATGAAAATAGATTTGAAAAATAAGGTAATACTGGTGACAGGGGCTGCCGGGTTTATCGGGGCAAACCTTTCACAGCGATTATTGGAAGACATAGAAGGTGTGAAAGTCATAGGTGTCGATAATATGAACGACTACTATGACGTTTCTATAAAAGAATACAGACTTGCTAAGCTGAACGAGTATTCCGCATTTGATTTTATAAAGGGCAATATTGCCGACAAAGCACTGATTATTTCAATATTTGAGCAGTATAAGCCACAGGTGGTTGTAAACCTTGCGGCGCAGGCCGGTGTAAGATATTCTATCACCAACCCCGATGCATATGTGGAATCTAATTTAGTGGGATTTTTTAATATTTTAGAGGCTTGCAGGAATTATCCTGTTGAGCATTTGGTTTACGCATCAAGTTCGAGTGTGTACGGAAGCAATAAAAAGGTGCCTTACAGCACAGATGACAAAGTAGATAACCCAGTCTCACTCTATGCAGCTACGAAAAAATCTAATGAACTGATGGCTCATGCCTACAGCAAGCTGTATGATATTCCGTCTACCGGCTTGCGATTCTTTACGGTTTACGGACCTGCCGGAAGGCCGGATATGGCGTACTTCGGTTTTACAGATAAGCTGAGAGCCGGAAAGAAGATTCAGATTTTTAATTTCGGCAACTGCAAGCGAGATTTCACTTATGTAGATGATATTGTCGAGGG
This sequence comes from Clostridiales bacterium, assembly GCA_021202835.1. GTDB lineage: Bacteria > Bacillota > Clostridia > Lachnospirales > CAG-274 > JAJQCI01. Next base: position 2,914 of record JAJQCI010000135.1, read on the forward strand.
CGTTGTAAGAGTAATGCAGAAGGCTCCGGACAGAGCTAAAGGTGAAGACGGTTTGCCGATTCCGCCTTATACTCTTTATAACATTGGAAACAACAGTCCTGAAAATCTTTTGGACTTTGTAGATATTCTTCAGCAGGAACTGATTCGTGCCGGAGTTTTAGATAAGGATTATGACTTTGAGAGCCACAAGGAGCTTGTGCCTATGCAGCCGGGAGATGTTCCGATTACATATGCAGACACAAGTGCACTGGAGCGAGACTTCGGATACAAACCGAGTACAAGCCTCAGAGAAGGCTTAAGGAAGTTTGCCGAGTGGTATAAAGAGTTTTATATGAGTTAATGCTCTGCAATAAGGAGATATTATGCAAGATTTACGCTGTTTAACAGCTTTTAAAAATATATACAACCGTGATCCGGACGATGTAGCCTTCTGTCCTTACCGTATTTGTCCTTTGGGTGCACATGTTGACCACCAGTATGGAAAAATAAACGGTCTGGCAATAAACTACGGTATTCACATAGCTTACTCTGTAAAGAAAAACGGTGTAATAGAATTGTCGTCCCTTAACTTTCCTAAAAGGGCACAGTTCCACATTCATTCTATTCCGGAAGAAAAGATAGGCGACTGGGCGGATCATCTCAGAGGTGCTGCGAAGGTTCTATCCGAAAAATATGAATTAAGGTACGGCTTGTGCGGCGTGATTGAGGGAAGTCTGCCGATTGGAGGATTGTCTTCATCAGCAGCTGTAATTATTTCATTTATGACAGCTCTCTGTAAGATAAATAACATACATCTTTCCGAAATGGAAATGATTATGATGTCAAAAAAGGCTGAAAATGAGTATGTAGGTGTTTCCTGCGGAAAGTTAGACCAGTCCTGTGAAGTTCTTTGCAGGGTAAACAATTTGCTGTTTATGGATACAAAAGACGATTCATATGAACTGATTCCGGTAAATCCGGCAATGAAACCCTATAGTATTGCTATTTTCTTTTCCGGTTTGGAACGTTCTCTTGCCACATCAAAATATAATATGCGTCAGGACGAATGCAAAGCTGCGGCTTATGCTCTGATGGCATACAGCGGAAAGAACTACGGAAAGTTTATTGATACAAGACTTCGTGATGTTCCTGCTGATATATTTGAAGAATATAAGGACCGCCTCCCCGAAAACTGGAGAAAACGTGCCGAACATTATTATTCTGAGACTGCCCGTGCCGAAGCCGGAGCCGAAGCATGGAGAAACGGCGACCTTGATACATACGGAAAGCTTATATTTGAAAGCGGCTGCAGCAGCATTCACAATTATGAAAGCGGCTGTGATGAGCTTATTACCCTGTATGAGATTATGACGGAAACCAAAGGTATTTACGGTGGACGTTTTTCCGGTGCCGGTTTTAAGGGCTGCTGTATGGCATTAATTGATCCTGATTATGCGGAAGAAATAGAGGCTCACGTAGGAGAAAAGTATTTGAAAAAATATCCGAGTCTTGAGGGAAAATATTCATTCCACATATGCAGGAGTGCAGATGGTGTGCATATACAGAAATAACCCGGAAACAGAGATAATGAAGTAATAGAGGGCTGAAAAATGAAGTGTATTGTATTAGCAGCAGGATATGCCACAAGGCTTTATCCGTTGACGGAAAATTTTCCGAAGCCGCTTTTAGATGTAGGCGGAAAGCCAATCTTAAACAGGCTTTTGGAAGACATAGATAATATAGAAGAAATAACGGAGCTTATTATAGTAAGCAACCATAAATTCATAGACCATTTTAATAAATGGAAAGAAAAACAGAGCTTTAAAAATCCAATTACAATTTTGGATGATGGTTCTGTTGACAATGACCACAGACTTGGGGCTGTCAAGGACATTCAATTTGCTGCCGAAAGTTTGGGCATAAAGGAAGATGTACTTGTTATTGCCGGAGACAACATTTTAGATTTTTCTTTCGCCGGATTTGTTTCCTTTATGAAAGAAAAAGGTGCCTCATGCGTAATGTGTCACGAGGAAAACGACCTTAAAAAGCAGCAGAAAACAGGAATTATTACCCTAGATAAAGACTGTCTTATAACAAGCTATGAAGAAAAGCCCATTAAGCCTAAAGGAAATATGGCAGTGCCTCCGTTCTATTGTTATAAAGCAGAGGACATTAAGAAAATCCCGGAAGCAATATCCGAGGGCTGTAATACAGATGCTCCCGGCAGCTTTGCCGCATGGCTCTCAAGAAAGACAGCTGTTCATGCATGGGTGATGCCCGGGAAACGCTATGACATAGGCGATATGAAGAGCTACGAAGAAGCTCGGAAAATTTTCAAA
>JAJQCI010000296.1 GCA_021202835.1 Clostridiales bacterium
ATTTTCTGGCAAATAGAAATATGCAATGAATTACTTTTCGTGCGTTTGTCCTGAAATTTTTACAGGACAAACGCAAGAAAAGTTTATTTTTTACAAGCTTCTGTGCACCGGTAAAATTTGTAAAGAATTTATAATTATTTCGAGATGTTTTATTTTATTTTTGAAAATTTCCGCTTTCAAGGCTTTTTAGACTGAACTGTTGTATTTCTGTTGTCAGTTTTGCTGCTTAAAATAGGAAAGCCCTTAGGCTTAAAACCGAAGGGCAGTTCCTCTTTTTTGATATGTTTTATACGAATTTGGGGACAATTGTGCCGGAGCGGTAGGCGGCTAAAAGCTCCGTTAAGTCGGCTATCTGCTGACGTATTTTCTTGCCCGAGTCTGTGTCGCTTACCATAACTCTGTGGTTTATTGTTTCTATTCTTTCCGAAACGGAAAGTATGTCTTTGTTTTCCGCAATCGCCGATTCACGGCTCTTGAAAGGATGGTGAGACATAAGGCGGATTCCATGAGAGTTGAAAATAAGTGTATATCCGGCTATGCCCGTTGTTTTTTGATATGCCCGGCAGAAACCGCCGTCTATAATTATAAGCTTGCCGTTTCCCTTAATGGGGCTTTCACCTTTTATAACCTTTACAGGGGTGTGGCCGTTTATAATATGCGAGGTTGGCTCAAAAAGGCCGAATTCCCTCAATATCATGCTGCAGGTGGCTTCGCTGTTGTAATATGTGTAATAGTTATCCTGGGGCTCTTCCCAGGTGGATTTGTCTTTAACCATCATTCTCTCGAAGGTTTTTATAATTCTGCCGCAAAGAGGCGACTTGCTGCCCGTCCAAAGATACCACATAAAATCAAGGGCGCTTCTTTCTCCGCTTACATAGGCCCGCCTTGCCGTATGGTCGGCGTAGTCCATATAATATTTTCCCCAGTAGATTTTTCCGTCAAGGGCCACACGGTTAAAGTTTCCGTCGTTATCAAGAGGAATACAGCCGTGATAGAGGAGATTGCCGTTGTATATTTTATATATGCTTCCCTTGTCATAAAGAAATTTTATATGCTTGTGGAGTCTTTCGCTTTCCTTAAAGGCCGAAACCAGGCCGTCTATAACCTCCTGCTCCTCCGCTGTCAGTTCAAGAGGGTTTTTAGGGTCAAGAGTCGTTAAGGGAATATCGTTAAGCTCATAGTCTTTTCCGTCTATGTTTACGGTTTTGTTTTCCCTGTTTATTTTGCTTATGAGAATTCTTGAGTCAAGGCCGTAGTCAGGGTGGCGCTTTATAATCCGGCCTTCAAGCTTAAACAAAATTATTGAAATAGCCGTTCTTGAAGCTTCCACAAGATTTTCATATTCAGGATACGTATGCTCCGCAAATATTGTAAGTGGACGAAGGCTTATACCGTAGCCCTTTTCCAAAACATCCATATTGTTATATGAAATGCTGTTTCTTACAACAGTAGCCACACAGGCTTCGCTGCCTGCGGCGGCACCCATCCACAATATATCATGGTTTTCCCATTCTATATCTATAGAATGATAATCCATAAGCATATCCAAAATAGTGTCGGGCCTTGCGCCTCTGTCGAAAATATCACCTACAATGTGAAGTCTGTCAACAGAAAGCCTTTTTATAAGAGAAGCCAGGGCTTCTATAAAGTCGTCGCCGTTGTTAAGACGAATAAGGGTTTCTATAATTTTGTTGTGATAACGAAACTGGTTGTTGTCTTCGTCCGGCTGTGCATGAAGAAGCTCATCCATTATGTTTGCGTAGGCTTCAGGCATTGACTGCCTTACCTTTGACCTTGTATATTTTGAAGAAATATATTTTGCCAAATCTATAAGATGTTTAAGAGTAAAGCTGTACCACTCATTTGTTGCCTTGCCGCTTTTTTTGATCAGCTTTATTTTGTCGGCCGGATAGTAAATAAGCGTGCACAAATCTGAAATTTCCTCACTGCTTAAGGTTTCCGAAAAAAGCAGCTCAACCTTTTCCTTTATAACTCCCGAGCAGTTGTTTAAAATATGGAAAAAGGCTTCATATTCTCCGTGAAGGTCAGACATAAAGTGTTCTGTGCCTTTGGGAAGATTTAAAAGAGCTTCGCAGTTTATAATTTCAGTGCAAACGTCTTGAATTGTAGGGTATTTTTCAGAAAGCAGCTTTAAATATCTGCTGTTATAGCTGTTATAGGCATCTGTTCCGCCCATGTCATACATCGCTGTCACCTCGTTTTAAATATTTTTTCTTTAATTTTTCAAGCTGTAGCTGGTGCTTTTCGGTTTTCACATCGGGGAAGGCCGTTAAAAGGTGTCTTCCGCAGAATTTTCTTTCATTTAACAGAAACTTATATTTTTTCTTAAGCTCCGATTTCCGTGCTTCCAAAGCCTCTCTGTGTTCTTTTGAACGAAGGGAGGTTGTTTTTCTGAGCTCTTTGAGCCTGGTTTCATTTGTTTCCCTAAATTCCTTAAGCTTTGTTTCGTTTGTTTCTTTGAATTCCTTAAGCTTTGTTTCGCTTGTTTCTTTAAATTCTTTTATGCAGCTGTCCCCTGTTTCTTTGATTTCCTTAAGCTCTGAAGCTCCTTCGTAAACAGTAACGCTGAGTTCATCAGAGACTGAACGTATTTCTGCGGCGATTTTCCCTAAGCCTTCTATCTGGGAACAGAGGTTGTTAAGGGCGAGAACGGTTATAACGCAGTCAACGGCAAAAACCGCCGACAAAGCCGCAGCGACTGAAACACCGGCCCAAAGGGGCAAAAGCAGCACAAGCCCGGAAATAACGGGGTTTAAAACCTTTACAAGAAGAACACCGGCGGCGCCCCAGACAAGACTGCACTCAAGACAGACATAGCCCTTTATGTTGAAATGCCTGTCGGAATAATCCCACCAGCGTGTATTGTAATTTTTTTTTAGCACAAAGCCTGTCAGAAATTCCAAAAAAGAGGTCAAAATCAGAGAACCGGCAAACAGCAGAGGAATATTGTCTTCCAGAGGATAGAGCATATATAATATCATCAAAGCCCCTGCACCGTAAATAGGACACCATGCCCCGTTTAAAAAGCCTCTGTTTATAAGCCGCCCCTTTTTTACGGCGCTGTAGCTCACCTCCAAAACCCAGCCCAAAAAGGAGTAAATCAAAAAAAGCATTATTATGTAATAAATATTTTCCATACAGATCCCTCTCGGAAATTACTTTTCAAAATAATTATAGCACAAACGGGTAAATAAAAAAAGTATTATTTTCGTAAATTGGGTTTTGTTTGAAACGGCTAAATGTAAACCTGTAATTAAATAATGGGTTGACATTTTGGGCGCTGTATATTATAATTGGCATAAAATATATTTAAAGGAGTAAAATTTTATGAACAGAAACAAAAAGATTTACAATATGGTTTTAATTGCCGTTCTTACCGCAATAACCTGTGTTTTGGCGCCCCTGAGCATCCCTCTTGAGCCTGTGCCCATTTCTCTCTCTCTTTTGGTGTTTTATTTTTCGGCCTATATTTTGGGAACAAAAAAGGCCCTTATAAGCTGTGTTTTATACATAATTCTGGGTGTTATAGGAGTGCCTGTTTTCGCCGGTTTTACAGCAGGCCCGGCAAAGCTTGCGGGCCCTACGGGAGGATATATTGCCGGATATATATTTTTGGTTTTGATAACAGGCGTTTTCGTTGATATATTCAAAAGAAAAATTTGGTGGTATCTTTTGGGTATGGTTTTGGGCACAGCTGTATGCCTTATTTTCGGAACCTTATGGCTTAAGGTCAGCGCAGATATGACCTTCGGCGCAGCACTTTTAAGCGGAGTTGTTCCCTTTATACCCGGAGATTTTATAAAAATCGCCGCCGCTTTTATAATTTCTCCCGTAGTTTACAAAAGACTTAAGGCGGCAAATCTTCTTTCCGACTGATTTTATCTTGATTTAAACGGTGTTTTAAGCTATACTTAATATTAAAGAAGCGATGATAACCGGTTCATCGCTTTTTTAATAATATCATGGGGGCGGTGTTATGAACAACATAATTCTTATAGGTATGCCCGGTGTGGGAAAAAGCACTATCGGCGTTGTTTTGGCAAAAAGACTGGGCTATGACTTTATTGACGGAGACCTTTTGATTCAAAGGGAAGAAAAAAAGCTTCTTCAGGACATTATAGAGGAAAAGGGCTTAGAGGGCTTCAAGGAGGTCGAAAACAAAATAAACCTCGGCATAAGCTGCAGCCGGACGGTTATTGCCACGGGAGGCAGTGCCGTTTACGGAAAAGAAGCAATGGAGCACTTTAAGGAAATCGGCAGAATTGTTTTTCTTCACTTAAGCTGCAGCGCCCTTGAAAACCGCCTGGGCGACTTAAACAAAAGAGGAGTGGCCATAAAAAAAGGCCAGACTCTCTCCGACCTTTATGACGAAAGACTCCCAATCTATAAAAAATATGCTGAAATTACAGTAAACTGCAACAGAAAGTCAATAAGAAAAATAGTTTGGGAAATCGAAAAAAGACTTTCCCCCGATGAAGATGTTTTGAAATTTTAACAGCCATATAAATAAAACCGAAATAGCAAAGCCGTTCCGAAAATTAAACCGGAGCGGCCTTGTTTTTAATAGAGCAGATTGTTTCCTCTTATATTTTCCGAACCTCTTATGCCGATGCCGTCGTTTCCTTCAAAGAGACTGCCGGCCCGGTTCGTTATTGTTCCGCCGTCTATAACATCGTCTTCGCCGGAGATTGTTCCGCCGGCCGTATCCCCTGAATCACCGGAGCTGCCGCCGGAATCTGTGCCGCTGTTTGAGGAGCCGCCTTCTTCTTCAAAATCATCTTCGCCGCCTGCTGTATTGTTTTCGGCGTCGGAGCCGCCGTCTGAGCCTGTGCTGTCGGTTGTGCCGCTGTCAATGTCGTTTGAATTGTCGTCAAGTATGTCGTCACTGCCTGCGGAGCTGTTTTCGGAATCATCTTCCGTTGTGTCCTGCGCAGTGTCGGTTGTCTGTTCGGTGGTGTTTGTGCTGTTGTCTCCCGAGTTTTTGCTTCCGCAGCCTGTAAGGGCCATAAAACACAGTGTCAGGCTTAAAAAAAACAATCTGCTGCTGAGCCATAATTTCTTCATAACAGATACCTCCAAGT
>JAJQCI010000024.1 GCA_021202835.1 Clostridiales bacterium
GCCTATAAGTCTGTTGCTTGTAACTCTGTTCCATATTTGGTCAAGTATAACCAGCATGCCAAGTGTTTTGATTTGGTCGCCCAGGCCGTTAATATCGAAAACAACAAATCTGTTGCTTATATCAACATTTGTGTTGTGGGCAAAAAGATTAAATGAACCTGTTGTATACAAGCCCAAAATTTTAAGGAGATTTTCCTTTTCTCCCTGAAGCTCAGGCTCTTTTATGCTTTTGAGTTCTTCCATAAAGTCCATAAGCGTTGGGTTAGGCAGTGACGGATTTTTGAAATATCTTTCATAAAGCCTGTTGAGAACAATGTCAACAAGGGTTCTTTCCGCACCGCTTAATCCTGTGGAGCTTTCTTTTTGAACGATTACGTCCAAAAACGAAAACATAAATTCTGTTTTAAAAGCAACAGGGTTTTCTTCCGTCTTGTCATCATCACCGCCGCCATAGTCCAGGGTAATATCAAGGGGATTAAAGTATGTTTTTGTGTCGTTGCTGAGCCTTATCACCTCGCCGCCCAAGTTAAGAGCAAGAACACCGTATTCGCTTTCGGGGTCAATAACCAGAACTTCATCATAGGGGAAAAGCAGAAGTATGCTTAAAATTTCTCTTTTTGTGGCAAAAGATTTGCCACTGCCGGGAGTTCCCAGAACAAAGCCGGCAGGATTGCTCAAGCCCTTCCTGTTAAAGAAAATAAGATTTCTTGAAAGGGCATTAAGGCCGTAATACATACCGCCTGTATCGAAAAGCTCCTGCGTTGTAAAGGGAATAAGGATTGCCTGTGCCGCCGTTGTTAAGGTTCGTCTTATGGGAATGTCGCACTTTGCAAGGGAAAGTGTGGAGTTAAGCCCTGTTTCCTGCTGTAAGGCAAGGGGCATAAGCTCACAGCCCAAAGAACGGGCGGCGCCCATAAGCTTCTCAACATTTTCGAAAAGCTCCTTTTCCGTAGGGGCCGACGTAAAAACAACAACTATCCCTTTAAAAAGCCGTTGGTTATTGTCTTGCATAACCTTAATAAGGCTTTTTGTCTGGTCAATATTCCTCTTTAAATACTGGGGAATCATATCCGGGTCTTGCATCTGCTGCAAAAGCTTCTGCTCACGGTTAGCCTTTTCGCTTTCCATAAGGGCAAGCTTTGCCTGTACAAACTCAAGAGCTTTGCTGTTGTCCATAGAATTTGAATGTACAGTTATTGTTGTATTACAGGGTATGTCAGACAGGTTTTTGAGAAGCTCGTCTGACAGCACGGACGGATAGTTTTTTATAAAAAGCACCTGTCCGAAATAGTCACCGAATTCAAAATATGTCATTTGGGGAGTTGGTTTGAAATCAAAAAAATAAGGACATATAAAGTCCTTGGTGTTTAGCCCTGTGCCGACGAGGTAATCATAGTTGAACCTCAGAGGTTCGGTGGGGTTAAGTATACTGCTTATATGGCTTAAAACCTCAAGCCCCGAACAGCTTGTTACGTCACAGCCCAATGCCTTAAAGCGGTTCGTTACGTCTGCTTCGATTCTCATCAGAGATGGGTAGGCTTCATCATAGTCATCAGCTTCAATACCAAAGCTTATGTATTTGTCCCTCATTATGGAATTTTGACCTTGCATTGCTTTATCCAAAAGCATTTTATTATACTCGTGGCGGTATTCGTCATTGCCGTCGCCGCTGTCCGGAATAAGCATATTTCTTTTAAACGAATCCATATCGATTTTACGGTTGTGTACTGTAATCTGAATATTTATCTTCGGGTCAAAATAATTGAGAATCTCGCAGTAATTGCTGAAAATATCCACTTGGTCGTCACGCTGTGCGTCCTGATAGTTTATATCCGAAAACTTAAGTGTTTTCGAGAAAAAGCGGTCGGAAACCTGACATATACCGTTTTGAAACATATATTTATATTTCAAAGTCTGCTGAGAGCTTTTCGGGGCGGTTTCAGCCTTAAGCTGTTTCTTTTTCTTTTGGTTTTGGGCTTCTAGCTTTTCTCTCTGCTGCTTTAAGAGCCTTTGCCGCTGTCTTTCTTTTTCTTTTATTGTCTTTCTCTCGGATTTCGATAAGGTCTGATTCTGAGAGCCTGCGTTTTCGTTTTGGTTTTTTTCTTTCTTTTCCTTTTTTGGGTTCGGGCTGTTTGATTCTGAACCCTTTGATTTTGTCAAAAACAATAAATAAAAAACCTCCTTTCCCTTTCTGTTCCTCCAATTTTTTCATTTTTTGCTCCGCTTCCGCACGTTCCTTATCCTTTATCATCTTCTGAATATCGAAACGGAATTCCTCAGCCTCTATAGGAAGAATATTTGCTTCAATATCCGTTGCATAGGGACGTGTAGGGCTTGTAAAAAGTGTGCGAAGCTTTATTTTTGCATAAACTTCAAATCTGTATCCCTTTATATTTATAAAACCTATACAAAAGGGCGGTATCGCTGCGGCCATAGTCACAATCATTGTTATGTAATCATTTACACCGCTGATTGACATAAGCACGCAGGCCGGAACGCCTATTCCCAAAGCTATGCCGCCGCAGATAAGCTGTCTGACAGACAGCCCGGCAACTATCTTTTCTTTGTAATCTTCGATTTCATCGGGGACGTTTACTTCTATTGCCATCTATAATCCGCCTTTCATTTAAAATACACCGAGTATGCCGTTTACGATTTTTCCGCTGGAAAATACGGCAACGCACAAAACAATCAAATAAAGAAGATTGTCAATAAGAAAACCGCCTATAAATTCATTTATATCCATTGCGGAGTTATAAGCCGTAATACTGCTGCCTGCCAAAGCGTAATATATTACGAAACAGCCCAGTATTGCGGCACCCTTTAGGCTTATTGCGGCATATTTTTTCAAAAAATTTACTGCCGTCTGTTTAAATTCACTGCTTGCCAGACAGGCAAGAGGAATGGGAGAAAACAGGAGCATAAGCCACATCTCAAAAAAACGAAAAATTACTGTAACGGATAATATAATAGAAACTATTTTCATAACAAGCCAGCAAAGCATAAGAACAACAACAGTGTATATTCTGCCTGTCACCCCTATGTCGTCGATTGCGTCAACCATAGCGGAAACGTCCGCCTGAGATACGCCCAGCTGAATAGGAGAGTTAGTAACCGTGCCCAAAGCCGAGGCTATATATACGCCTACGCTTTCAATGCCCTTTATAACAGTTGGAATATTACAGTAAAACAAAGCGAAAACAGCAAATTTAATCATAAGATTTACCGGAATTTTCGTTCCCGTCAGGCCCTGTCCGCCGTCTACCTTGTTTATAATGGAAACAAGTTCAAGAAGCATAAAAAGCGTGAGAAGTGAAGCCCCTACGCCGAAAATGCTGCTTTTCATTATGTTTGTTATGGTGGTGTTGGCGGTCGGGTTATAGTCCGCCAGTGTTTTTGTAAGTGTGGATATAAGGTTGGAATCCAAACCGAAGCTGCAAAAATCGGTAAGCATTTTTTCAGTCATCTGTCTTAAATCTCACCTCCGAGGGGCTGCGGCGGTATACCGCAGTCCCGAATGTATTATAAAAAAGCCGCATATTATGCCATTGTTAAGTCCAAAGAGCTTATTGCGCTGCCTGCGGCAATAATGATAGCGCCCCCGATGAGCTGCCAAATAGCGCCTTGTATGCCGGGGCCGTTGTGGTCTTTTATGCTCATGCCGAGCTGAACAAGGCCCCATACAGCCCACAAGCCGCCGCCTGCAACAGCAGCTTTGGAAAGAAGATTTTTAGCCGTTGTAAGCGCTTCGGCACCTGTTGCGGCGAAAACCCCGAAGCTCATAAAAAAGGTTGTGAAAATTGCCGCCATAACTAAGAAATTTACGAGCCTGCTTGTTAAAAAGCTGTTTTTCTCAGGCTTCTGTGTGAGAAAACCGCCTATTCCTTTGCCGGCAGTTAAACTAAATTCATTCATCAATATTTACCTCCGTATAAAAGGGCTGCTTCCCGATATCCGCAATAAAAAGGAAACAGCCCTCGATTATTTATTTTTTATTTTTCTTTTTCCCTTTACGGCCTAAAGCCGCATAAAATAATCAGCCCAACGGTATCACCCCCTTTATAAAATTCCTTATAAAAAAGCTGCTCAAATTGAGCAACATTTTGTTACCGTTTTAAACAGCCTTTTGTTTAATCAACAGTAGTTACAAGTGTCAGAGTTTTGCTGTCGCCTGAACTCAAAGCGTCTATAACCCAAGTCACCTTGTTGTCAACATCGGAATAGTCGCCGTCATCGGAGGCAGAAACAAAGGTCAGCCCTGACGGAAGTTCGTCAACAACATAAATGTCGGAAAAACCGCCCGCAACTCCTTTAACCACCATATAAGGGTAAGTACCGCTTATTTCCGCATCGGTGGTGTATGCGACAATATATGAATCGGCAGGTTCTACTCCATAAACAGTATTTCTATCGGCAGAAGCACCTGAAACAGTTATTTCATAAGTAAGCATATCACCAGAACGGGCAACGGATTTATCTACGGTTTTTGTTATTGATAACTCTCCGTCTGCACCGGCACCCGCACCGAAGAATCCTCCTGTTATTGTAACTGTACCAGTTGTGCCGCTGGAACCACGGCCTATATATGCTCTGGGGATTGAACTCTGTACCATTCCGCTGAAATACAATAAAAAACAGCCGCCTGTTATGATTATTTCATCACCGTCTCCGTATTCTCCGCCGCCAATACAAGCACCGCCCGAACTGGTTACTGTAATTGTTCCATTATTTATGGTTATATTATTGCCGTTTCCGTTTTCACCTCCGCCGATTCCTGCAGAAAAGGAATTCTTTGCATCCGGAGAAGCCAATACAGTTATTGTACCGCCGTTTATAGTTATATTGCTGCCGTCTCCGTAATCGCCACCGCCGATTCCTGCACCGCCCATAACGCTGCCGGTTGCTGTAACTGTGCCGTCGTTTATAACTATATTGCTGCCATCGCAGCTTAATCCGCCACCGATTCCCGCACCGCCGTCGTGGCCTCCGGTTGCCGTAACAATGCCGCCGTTTATGGTTATATAACTGCCATTGCCGAAAAGGAAACAGCAGGTTGCAGACCCGACTTAAGAGCCGAG
>JAJQCI010000093.1:0-4126 GCA_021202835.1 Clostridiales bacterium
GAGCTTTGACGTTCCTGCCGAAGAAGCGGCTAAGGTAGCCGGGGATGTTCCGGAGAATGCCGAAATAGCTGCCTGTATAAAAATTTGATTACCGCAAAATATTATAAAAAAGCCATCGGTTCATCCGGCGGCTTTTTTCGTCAGTTCGGCTGTAAATGTCACCTTGATAATTGGAGACAATTGGACGAACTGTTGCAATTTATTATAAAATAATTTGAAAAATTAGTAAAAATTGCTTGAAAGACTGAAAAAAAGTGGTATAATTAAGTTGACGGGTTTTATACCTATTACAGTTTATAAAAAAGAAAGGAGTTTTATTAAAATGAATTTTTTGGAAACAACAAAGGCCAGAGCTAAGGCTGACCTCAAGACTATAGTTCTTCCCGAAACAAATGACCCCAGAACAATCGAAGCTGCCGACAAGGCTATCTCAGAGGGCATCGCAAATATCGTCCTCGTTGGAAACAAGGCTGAAATCGAGGCTGCAGCAAAGGATTATCCCAATGCTTTAAAGGCAACTATTATCGACCCCGAAAATTATGACAAGTTTGACGACATGGTTAATCATTTGGTTGAACTTCGTAAGGCTAAGGGTATGACAGAGGAAAAGGCTATCGCCACATTAAAGGGCGACTATCTTACGTTCGGCGTTATGCTTGTTAAGATGGAAATCGCAGACGGTATGGTTTCAGGTGCCTGCCACGCTACAGCCGACGTTCTTCGTCCGGCTCTTCAGATTATCAAGGCTAAGCCCGGCGTTTCAACTGTTTCTTCCTTCTTCGTTATGGTTGTTCCCAACTGCGATTTAGGCGAAAACGGTACATTTGTTTTCTCTGACTGCGGTCTTGAACAGAACCCCACAAGCGAAAAGCTTGCTGCTATTGCCTGCTCCGCTGCCGACTCTTTCAAGCTTCTTGTTCAGGCTGAGCCCAAGGTTGCCATGCTTTCACACTCTACAAAGGGTTCCGCTAAGCATGACGATGTTGACAAGGTTACAGCGGCTGTTAAAATCGCCAAAGAGCTTCGCCCCGACCTTCTTCTTGACGGCGAGCTTCAGGCCGACGCAGCTATGGTTCCCTCAGTAGGCGCTTCAAAGGCTCCCGGTTCACCCGTTGCCGGAGCTGCCAATGTTATGGTTTTCCCCGATCTTGACGCAGGAAACATCGGCTATAAGCTTGTTCAGAGACTTGCTAAGGCTGAAGCTTACGGTCCTGCTACACAGGGTCTTGCTAAACCCGTAAACGACCTTTCAAGAGGCTGTTCAGCCGATGATATCGTAGGCGTTATCGCTATTACCTGTGTTCAGGCTCAGGCAAACGGCTGATATTTGTTAAACTAAATAAGGAGAAGTAAAAATATGAAAATTCTTGTGTTAAACTGCGGAAGCTCATCTCTTAAATACCAGCTTATCGATATGGATACAACAGATGTTTTGGCTGTAGGTCTTTGCGAAAGAATAGGCATCGACGGCAGATTAAAGCATGAACCCGAGGGTAAGCCCGAATATGTAAGCGAAGCTCCCCTTCCCGACCATGACGTAGCCGTTAAAGCGGTTATGGACGCTCTTCTCGACAAAGACCACGGCGTTATTTCAGACATTTCCGAAATCGGCGGCGTAGGCCACAGAGTTGTACACGGCGGCGAAAGCTTTGCTAAGTCTGTTATTATTACTCCCGAGGTTAAGGCTGCTATCGAAGACTGCTGCAGTCTTGCTCCCTTACATAACCCCGCAAACCTTATAGGTATCAATGCATGTGAAAAGCTTATGCCCGGCGTTCCCCAGGTTGCTGTTTTCGACACAGCTTTCCATCAGACAATGCCTGCCAAGGCTTATATGTATGCTCTTCCCTACGAAATGTATGAGAAGCATAAAATCCGCCGCTACGGCTTCCACGGAACAAGCCATAAGTATGTTTCACTTAAGTGTGCCGAGCTTATGGGAAAGGCTCCCGAAGACATTAAGATCATTACCTGCCATTTGGGAAACGGCGGCTCTCTTGCAGCTGTTGACAAAGGCAAGTGTGTAGACACAACTATGGGTCTTACACCTCTTGCAGGTATCATTATGGGAACAAGATGCGGCGATATCGACCCTGCTATCGTTAAATTCCTTATGGATTCAGAAGGCTTAACCATTGACGAAGTTGACAATATGATGAATAAGCAGTCAGGTGTTTTAGGTCTTTCAGGCGTTTCTTCAGACTTCCGTGATTTAGGCGCAGCTGCCGAAGAGGGCAACAAGAGAGCTCAGATCGCTCTTGACGCTTTCCACTACAGAGTTGCTAAGTTTATAGGCGAATATCTTGTGGCTTTAAACGGCGCAGACGCTATCGTTTTCACAGCCGGCTTAGGCGAAAACTCAGGCTCAAGCCGTCAGGCTATCTGTGACTATCTTACATTCCTGGGTATCAAGCTTGACCCCGAAAAGAATTCACAGAGAGGCAAGGCTCAGTGTATCTCAACAGAAGATTCACCCATCAAGGTTTTCGTTATTCCCACAAACGAAGAGCTTATGATAGCTCAGGATACAAACAAGCTTATAAACGGCTGATTAAACTGAAAATTTCCGATTATTACGGGGAACGCTTTGCAAAAAGCAGGGCGCTCCCCTTTTTTAAAGGGGGAAAAGATTATGAAAAAACTATTATTTACACTTTTATTTTTTATTTCAGTATTCTGCATAAGCGCTTACGCCGCAGAGGGCGTTGTAAACACAACAGCTTCAATAGGGGGCGGCTCTGCCAATCTTGTTTATGTTGATATGTCATCTTCTTCCAGAACAGGGGCCGCAGTAATTTCAAGCCAGGTTCAGCCTGCTTCCGCAAGCAGCCTTATAGGTAAGGTTTCCGACGGAAAGGTTGTCGCCGCTATGAACGGAGGTTTTTTTGACGCATATTATAATGCTTTAACGGTAAGCTACCCCGACAACTATCCCAAAATATACGGAACGGTCATAAGCGAAGGCAGGGTTTTAAACGGCGGAGGAACAGGCCCGGCCCTTGTGTTTGACTTATCGGGCACACCCCATATAGGCAGCATGGGCGTAAGCTATTATCTTGAGGTAAACGGCTCCGATAAAATTCATTGTTCGGTAAACACGGAAAACGCAGACGTTTACACAGAGGATATGCAGGCGGCTTTTTATGTTTCCGAGGGAACGAATGTTACCTATGTTAAAAACGGCGTTGTTACGGGCAGCGTTGAGTGTCAGGGCACAAATTTAAAAACAGAAGAGGGAATGATGATTGTTTTAGGAGAAAAGGGTCTTGAAGCCGGAGATCTCGTTGAAATAAAATACGATGCTTCTCTCGACGGCGAAGCCATAGATGCTCAGACGATAATAAGCTGCGGCCCTAAGATTTTGACAAAGGGTGAAAACGTAACAACCTCTATTTCATCGGCATACGACGAAAAGCAAAGCGCTGACTCAGTGGCGCAGAGAAGCTTTGCGGCCATTGCTCCCGACGGAAGGCTTATTTTAGGCGAGGTTTCCTCATCTCCCAATAAAATCGCTTCCTATCTTCAAACCCTTGGTGTTCAGGAGGCCATGCTTTTTGACGGCGGCGCCAGCAGTATGCTCTATAGCTCCGACAGAGGCTTTATTCAGTCGGCAGGCAGAAATCTTGCCAGCATATTTGTAATCGTTGACAAATATGAAACCGACAACTCCTTAGTGGCAGAGCCTTCGGCTGTAAATGTAAAAGCCGGGGGAAGCGTTTTTAACGTACAGGCCTACAACATAGACAACAACAATTATTTTAAGCTCAGAGATATTGCCTATATGCTTAAGGATACGGAAAACAAAATTTCCGTAGGCTGGGACGCAGAAGCGAACACAATTACCGTTACAAGCGGAAGCACCGACGATTTTTCCGGCTATTCTATGGCGGAAGAGGTTGTCAGGACCAAAGCGGCCTTAAGCAGCTCTGCCGTTGTTGTAAACGGAACTGCGGCAAGCCTGACAGCCTATAACATTGACGGAAGCAACTATTTTAAGCTCAGAGATATTGCCGAGCTTATAGGGGTGAGTGTATCATGGGATCAGACTTCCTCCACAATTACTCTTGAATAATTTAAAGTGAAATAAGAATATGACTTAAAAACCCTTAAAGCCTTTTTATTATCG
>JAJQCI010000093.1:4136-5072 GCA_021202835.1 Clostridiales bacterium
CGGGTTTATAAATTTGTATACATATGAAAGGGCAAAATCCATCAGAACCAACTATTTGCTCCATAGGTATAATTAACTTCTTGACAAATACTGTTAAATATGGTATGACATATACAGGATGGTGACAATATGAAAAAAATATACATAGCCGGTTTTGACGTGTTTTATGAGGACGCAGCAAAACGGGGAGAAAAAATGAAAGAAATCTGCCGAAGATACGGTTTTTCGGGGCTTTATCCCCTTGATAACGAATGCGAAAGCTCAAGGGATATTTTTAAAGGAAACCTAAGTCTAATAGACGAAGCCGACATTATCTGCGCTAATCTGAATGATTTCAGGGGAAAGGACGCCGATTCGGGAACGGCCTTTGAAATAGGCTATGGCTTCGCAAAAGGCAAAAGCCTTTACGGCTATAAAAACAGCTGCTTAAGCTTAAGAGAGGCTATAGGCGAAAAGGACGAAGAAGGTTTTAACGTTGAGGATTTCGGCTTAAATGTAAATCTTATGATAGGGGAATGCTGTAAGATAATAACGGGGGATTTTGAAAACTGCATTAAAGAGATTAAAAAAGATTTTGCGGAATAAATGAAAAAAGGAGAGATTATGTTTTGAGGAAACTTGCAGGGGAGAAGCTTAAAAGAATTTTATATTTTTTATTGGGAATTTTGCTTATTGTTATAGGCATGATAGGCTTGGCACTGCCTGTTTTTCCTACCTTGCCCTTTTTATTTTTGGCCCTTGTCTGCTTTATGAAGGTTTCGAAGAGATTTAAGGGATATGTCAAAAAGAACAGACTCTATATAAAATATTTGGCAAAATATGAGAAGAACGGAAAGCTGCCCGTTAAACTTCTGATAGCTTCGGCAATAATTTTTTTGCTTTTTGCAGCAGCTGCACTGATAATACTTTCGGTGTTATATTGTTACATACAAAAGC
>JAJQCI010000145.1 GCA_021202835.1 Clostridiales bacterium
AATTAGGGGAAAAATAACAAACCTATTGCATTTTTCTTCGAAATAAGTTATTATATAAAATAGATATTGTATGATTGGTTTTAGCACACTAATATCAGACAAAATTTATAAGGAGGTAAAATCTATGGAACTTAAAACCTTCAAAAGAGGTGTACATCCGCATGACGGAAAAGAGCTTTCAAACAAGGCTGCCATACAGGTGTTGAATCCCGAAGTAGGCGAGCTCATTACAATTCCCATGAGCCAGCACATCGGCGCACCCTGTGACGCCCTTGTTAAGGTTAACGAGAGAGTTCTTGTAGGGCAGAAGATAGGCGAAAGCGCCGCTTTTGTTTCCTCACCTGTACACGCTACGGTTTCCGGCGTGGTTAAAGGCGTTAAGCCTATGCTCACACCCGGAGGCACTATGGTTAATTCCGTAATAATCGAAAACGACGGAGAATATGAAGAGGCTCCGCCCCTTGAAACTCAGGGCGATTATAAGAGTATGTCAAACGAGCAGATTATAGGGCTTGTTAAAGCAGCAGGCATTGTAGGCTTAGGCGGGGCCGGTTTCCCAACCCAGGTTAAATTAAGCCCGGGGCCCGACTCCAAAATTACCGACATTATTGTTAATGCTGCAGAGTGTGAACCTTATTTGACCTGCGACCACAGATGTATGGTTGAAAGAGGAGAGGAGCTTGTTAAAGGCCTTGAAATTATGCTTAAGCTTTTCCCCGGTTCTAAGGGTCATATAGGTATCGAAGCAAATAAGCCCGACGCTATTGACAATTTAACAAAGCTTACATCGGGAATCAGCGATATTTCCGTTGTTGCTCTTAAGTGTAAATACCCTCAGGGCTCTGAAAAGCAGCTTATCGACGCCGTAACAGGCAGACAGGTTCCCTCGGGGGCTCTTCCTGCGGCTGTAGGCTGTATAGTTGACAACGTTGCCACTGTTATGGCAATAAAGGCTGCCGTTATTGACGGAAAGCCCCTTACAAGGCGAGTTGTTACCGTTACCGGTGACGCAGTTAACAAGCCTTCAAACTTCGAGGTTCCCTTGGGAATGAGCTATCAGAAGCTTATCGATGCTGCCGGCGGCTTTAAAGAAGATCCGGCGAAGGTTATTTCAGGCGGCCCCATGATGGGTGTTGCCCTTTTCGACACAGAGGTTCCCGTTACAAAAACAACCTCGGGCATTCTCTGCCTTACAAAGAAGGCGGCAGAAATTCCGCCGGAAAGCAATTGTATCCGCTGCGGCAAGTGTGTTGAACACTGCCCCATGGGCCTTATGCCGCTGCACTTAAATTCAGACACACTTGCCCATGATGACGACGCCTTTGTGGCTCATCACGGTCTTGACTGCATAGAGTGCGGCTCATGTTCATTTATCTGCCCTGCAAAGAGGCAGCTTGCCCAGTCAATCAGAGTTAATAAACGTGCCGTTATGGCAAAGATGCGTGCAAAGGGGGGTAAATAATAATGAATAAGCTTGTTGTTTCATCAACTCCTCATATTCGTTCAAATGAAAGTGTACAGCGAATTATGCTTGACGTTATTATTGCGCTTACACCTGCCTGCGTTGCAGGAATTATTTTACACAATCACAGCTTAAATGCGCTTATAACAGTGGCAATTTCAATCATTGCCTGCGTTCTTTTCGAAGCCGGCTTCCAGAAGCTTGCTAAACAGACTGTTACAATAAGCGACCTGTCGGCTGTTGTTACGGGCTTGCTTTTAGCTATGAACCTGCCCGAAACATCACCGTTCTGGATGCCTATAGTAGGTGCTTTCTTCTCAATCGTCGTTGCTAAACAGGTTTTCGGCGGTTTGGGCCAGAACTTCATAAACCCGGCTCTTGCAGGCCGTGCTTTCCTTCTTGCGGCTTATCCCACAAAGATGACAGGAAGCGCAGCCTTTACAGCGCCTAAGTTCGCTGCAAGCGCTGTAGACGCAGCAACATATGCCACACCTCTTACTGCTCTTAAGGAAGGCGGAAACGCTGTTGCTTCAAGCGACATTATAAACGGCTTTTTAGGCAACGTAGGCGGAACCATAGGCGAAACCTGTGCCGTGCTTCTTATTTTAGGCGGAATCTATCTTATAGCAAGAAAGGTTATAAGCTGGAGAATTCCCGTTGTTTACATAGCTACAGTGTTTATATTCATGCTTATATTCGGAAGAAACTCGGGAAATATTTTGGGCGCTGTTAACGAGCTTTTCGTAGGCGGCCTTATGCTGGGTGCGTTCTTTATGGCTACTGACTATGCTTCGTCACCCGTTACTCCCGTGGGCCAGCTTATAATGGGCTTCGGCTGCGGCCTTTTAACATCTATTATAAGGCTTTGGGGCGGCTATCCCGAGGGCGTAAGCTACTCCATACTTCTTATGAACCTTTGTGTACCTCTTATTGACAGGTTCACTGAGCCTAAAATCTTTGGGGAGGTGAAGAAGAAATGAAAATATTAAAACCGGGTATTATCCTTTTAATAATTTGTGCCGTTGCGGCTGCTCTTCTTGGGGCTGTTAATGCCGTTACGGAGGCGCCTATCGCAGAACAGAACGCCAAAACAACGGCCGAGGCTATGACGGTTGTTCTGGCAGGGGCTGAATTCGATGAGGCGGTTGAGCTTGAAGAGCCCATAAACGGCGGCCAGTTTTCAGATCCTAACTTCGACTTAAGCGACGCCAACATAACAAGTTATGCTGTCGGCAATATTGACGGTCAGGCGGCAGGCTATGCTGTTTCAGTTACAACAAACGGCTACGGCGGAGACGTTGTAATGATGGTAGGTATTGACCTTGACGGCGTTATTACAGGCGTAAGCGTTACTTCTATGTCTGAAACAGCCGGCCTCGGCGCAAACTGCCAGACAGAATGGATTGACCAGTATGCCGGAAAGCTTGCTCCCTTGAATGTAACAAAGACGGGAAATGCAGGAGAGAGCGAAATCGACGCCATCACCTCTGCTACTATAACCTCTAAGGCTGTTACCAGAGGGGTAAACTGTGTATATTATGCATTCACTGAAGGACTTTTTGAGGGAGGTGCCGCATAATGAAACAAAATCCTGCTAAAATCATAATGAACGGTCTTCTGACCGAAAACCCCACATTTGTTCAGGTTATAGGTATGTGTCCCACGCTTGCCGTTACAACCGGAGCAATGAACGGTTTGGGTATGGGTCTGTCGGTTACCGCCGTACTTACATGTTCAAACCTTTTCATATCTTTAATAAGAAAGTTTGTTCCCGATGAAATAAGAATTCCTTCCTTCATCGTTGTAATTGCTACCTTCGTTACAATAGTTCAGCTTGTTTTGAAGGCTTATATTCCGGCTCTTGACTCTGCGCTGGGTCTTTATATTCCTCTTATAGTTGTTAACTGTCTTATTCTTGCAAGAGCAGAGGCTTTCGCTTCAAAGAACGACCCTGTTTCCTCCGCTTTAGACGGTATAGGAATGGGCCTTGGCTTTACCGTTGCCCTTACTGCAATCGGTATTGTAAGAGAAATTCTCGGCACGGGAGCTGTTTTCGGAGTTACAATTCTTCCCGAAGCTTTCCCCAAGACAATCGCTATGATTCTTCCTCCGGGCGCTTTCTTTACACTTGCTGCACTTATGGTAATAGTTAACAAAATCAAAGCCTCTAAGGCTGAAGCATAAGGGAGGGGGATAATATGAAGTTAATAGCAATAATTTTTACTGCAATTTTTATAAATAACTATGTAATGTCCCAGTTCCTGGGTATCTGTCCCTTCTTGGGCGTTTCAAAAAAGGTTGAAACAGCCGCCGGCATGGGCATCGCCGTAACCTTCGTTATGGCGCTGGCTTCTGCGGCTGCATGGCTTGCTTATAATTATATTCTTATTCCCCTGGGGCTTGAATATCTCTATAACATAGCCTTCATTCTTATAATCGCTTCGCTTGTTCAGTTTGTTGAGATGTTTATTAAAAAATCGTCTCCCTCACTTTATCAGGCGCTGGGCGTTTTCCTGCCTCTTATAACAACAAACTGCGCCGTTTTGGGCGTAGCCGTTTCAAATATGCAGGCAGGCTATAATTTCATTGAATCAGTTGTAAACGGCGTCGGCGGAGCTTTGGGCTTCCTGCTTGCTATTGTTCTCTTTGCCGGAATCAGAGAGAGAATCGCACGCAACAAGCTCTTGCCCTCAATTCAGGGCTTCCCCATCGCTTTAATTTCGGCAGGTCTTATGTCCATAGCCTTCCTTGGCTTCTCGGGTCTGTCATTATAATGGGAGGTGCAGAAAAATGGATATAACAAGTATTCTTTATCCCGTACTCAGTATAGGCGGTATGGGTGTTGTATTCGGTGCTTTTTTGGGCTTTGCCGCTATAAAGTTTAAGGTTGAAACAGACCCCAGAGTTCCCCAGGTCAGAGAGTGTCTGCCCGGGGCAAACTGCGGCGGCTGCGGATATGCCGGCTGTGACGCTTTGGCTGACGCAATCGTTAAGGGCGAAGCTCCCGTAAACGGCTGCCCTGTAGGCGGTGCAGCTGTTGCCGCAAAGGTCAGCGCTGTTATGGGTGTTGAAGCCGGAAGCTCCGAAAGAATGGTTGCCTTTGTTAAGTGTAACGGAAACTGTGACGCCGCTAAGTCAAAATATGACTATTTCGGTATCGAGGACTGTGAAATGGAGGCTAACCTTGCAGGAGGAAACAAGCTTTGCTCCTACGGCTGTCTCGGCGACGGAAACTGTGTAAGAGCATGTAACTTCGGTGCTTTAAGCGTAGTAAACGGCGTTGCTGTTGTTGACAAGGAAAAATGCGTTGCCTGCGGCGCCTGCACAAAGGCCTGCCCCAAGCACCTCATCGAGCTTATTCCTTATTCGGCCAAGGTAATGGTACAGTGTAACTCAAATGATATGCCAAAGGTATCTAAGGATAACTGTGCAAACGCTTGTATGGGCTGTCAGCTCTGCGCAAGAAACTGCCCCGAAAAGGCTGTTACGGTTACTAAGTTCTTAGCTAAGGTAGACTACAGCAAGTGTACTGCATGCGGAACCTGTACGGAGAAGGGCCCCACCAAGGCAATTAAAAAGATGTAATAAAACATGATATAAAAG
>JAJQCI010000147.1:0-938 GCA_021202835.1 Clostridiales bacterium
AATAAGCAGAATTTGACAGCTTAAAAAATCCCTTATTTATGGGATTTTTTAAAAATATGAAAAAACTCTTGACAATTAGTTACTGGCAAAACGGCGAAATCGATACTTATTTCCTGCGGTGTCAGGCTGGCCGCCTTTGACATCAAAGAGGTTCGGGAGCTTACTATGTATGACGAAATGGATTTGAAAACACTGGGAGACAAAAAGACGGCTCTTTTCATCATTATTGACGATAAGATTTCTTCATTTAATTTTTTGGCTTCGATTATGTATGCACAGCTTTTTAAGGAGCTTTGCGACAGAGCCGACAATTATTACCGTGATAAAGGCAACAGACTTCCTGTGCATGTGCGCTGTTTGATTGACGAGTTCGCCAATATCGGACAAATTCCGAGTTTTGAGAAGATAATTTCTATAATTCGTTCAAGGGAAATTTCCGTAGCAGTAATAGTGCAAAATCCTGCTCAAATTAAGGCAATTTATGGCGACAACGCAAAAACTATTGAAGGCAACTGCGATTCAATGCTGTTTTTAGGTTCGGGAGAACAGGAGGTAAACAAGTACATTTCAGACTTGCTCGGAAAGGAAACAATAGACCACAAGGGAACAAGTACAAACAAAGGTCAAAACGGTTCTTACAGTATCAGCGACCAGATTATAGGCAGAGAGCTTATGACGCCTGATGAAGTCGGGATTCTTCCAAACGACGAGTGTATATTAAGGATAAGAGGAATAAGACCCTTTAGGTCAAAAAAATTTAAGCTTGAAAAGCACGACAGGTACAATGAGATAGCCGATTCCAAAAAGGTTGGCTTGTTTGACCTTGAGGGATATTTTAAGCGCAGAGCAGTAAGGCTTGCCGCCGAAGCTGAAGCAAAGCAGTCTAAGGCGCAGGATTTTGACAAAAATGAGAATTTTGAAGAACTGAGCATAGGTTC
>JAJQCI010000147.1:948-5035 GCA_021202835.1 Clostridiales bacterium
ATTATACTCAATTTGAGTAAAGTTTTAAGGAAAAGAAAGAAGGTAGTATATTTGAAGTTAGTAATAGCAGAAAAGCCCTCGGCGGCCCAAAGTATATCAAAGGTTATCGGGGCAAATGAAAGAAATGACGGATATTTACAAGGCAACGGCTACATAGTGAGCTGGTGTTATGGGCATTTGGTAGGGCTTGCGGAGCCTGACAGCTACGGCGATGAATACAAGTCTTGGAGCAATGTGCCGATTCTGCCTGAAAAGTGGAATTATGTTGTAAATGAATCAACAAAGAAGCAGTTTAATGTCTTAAAAAATCTTATGAATCACGCAACTGTTGAAAGCATTGTATGTGCAGCAGATGCAGGCCGTGAGGGAGAGCTTATTTTCAGGCACGTTTACAATATGGCCGGCTGTAAAAAGCCTTTTGAGAGACTGTGGATTTCTTCTCTTGAAGACAGTGCCATAGCCGAGGGTTTTAAAAATTTAAAGGACGGCAGAGATTATGACAATCTTTATGCTTCGGCCCTCTGCCGTGAGCGTGCCGATTGGCTCGTGGGAATGAATATGACAAGGTTCTTTTCGACTTTGTATAACAGCACAAAGCCCCTCAGTATAGGAAGAGTGCAGACGCCGACTCTTTCAATGATAGCAGGACGTGACAGTGAAATTTCTTCCTTTGTGAAGAAAAAATATTATACCGTTCAGCTTAACTGCGGCTTGTTTACTGCCGAGAGTGAAAAGCTGGCCGATTTGAAAGCGGCAAATGAGGTATTGGAGAAATGTTCCCTTTCTCACGCAGTTGTCAAAGACGTTATAAAGGAAAAGAAACACACAAGTCCTCCGAAGCTTTATGATTTGACAACGCTCCAAAGAGACGCAAACAGAATCTTCGGTTTTACGGCACAGCAGACACTTGAAGCCGTACAGAATCTCTATGACAATAAAATCGCCACATATCCGAGAACGGACAGCCGTTATCTTACAGAGGATATGGAAGAAACGGCAAGAAATATAATCGGAATAATAAAGGAAAATTTCAGCTTTGCAAAAAATGCCGTAAATGAGCCTAATATTGCCGTTGTTATGGATAATTCAAAGGTTTCCGACCATCACGCCATTATCCCTACTGTCAATGTGCAATATACAAACTTAAATCAACTGAGGGATACAGACAGGAAAGTCCTGTTTTTAATTGCCCACAGGCTTTTGACCGCAACGGCTGAAAGTTATGAATATGAAAACACAAAAGCAACTCTTGACTGCAGCGGCATTTCTTTCACGGCAAGGGGCAAAACCGTTATACACAAGGGCTTTAAGGCTTTGGAAGAAGAATTTTTTGCTTATATTAAGGCAAAACCCGACGGCGAGAAGTCGGCGGAGCTTCCCGATGTCAGTGAGGGCGATTTGTTTTCGGTAACTGCCAAGCTTGCGGAGCATTACACACAGCCGCCTAAGAATTATACGGAAGACACGCTTCTTTCCTCTATGGAAAGGGCCGGAAACAGCGATTATGACACAGATGACGTTGAGCGTAAAGGTTTGGGAACTCCGGCAACAAGGGCCGGAATTATTGAAACTCTTATAAAAAGAGGATACGCCGAAAGGAAAGGAAAAAGTATTGTTGGCACGGAGAAAGGCAAAAAGCTTGTTATGCTTATGCCCGATTCTCTGAAATCGGCAAAAATGACAGCCGAGTGGGAAAACAGGCTTGCCCTTATATCAAAGGGGCAGGCCGACAGTGATTCTTTTATGAAAGATATAAGCGGCTTTGTCACGGATGTTATATCTTCCACAAAGGTTAATGAGGAAATGAACGATGCCTTTAATGAACGAAAGTCCATAGGCGTATGCCCCCGATGCGGCGGCAATATATATGAAGGAAAACTTAATTTTTATTGTGAAAACAAGGACTGCTCCTTAGCTTTATGGAAAGACAATAAGTTTTTCTCAATCAAAAAGAAAACAATTACAGCCCAAACGGCAAAATCTCTTTTGGAAAAAGGAAAGGTTCATTTTAACGACCTTTATTCCGAAAAAACAGGAAAAACCTATGCCGCCGATATTCTTCTTGATGATACGGGCGGCAAATATGTAAACTTCAAGCTTGAATTTACAGACAATAAAAAAGAATTTACAGACAATAAAAAAGGCGGCGCATCTGATAAATCAAAAAAGGCGTATACAAATAAAAACCGTTATCCTCAGAAATATCCGCAAAAAGGCGCCCTTACAAGATAAAATTTTTTATGAAAACGAAAGGACGGTGTTAAAATGCCGAATGAAAATTCTGAAAAAGAACTTATAGAAAACCTGTCATTAGAGGAGGAGCTTAACAAGTGGGACAGGTTTGAGGACGAAATGAGCAGGACAGACAGCAGCCCGGCCTTTGAGATGGACAGACCTTACATTACAAAGACCGAATCACTAAAAAACAATAGGTATGCCGATGTATATACACACGATATCGGCAGAATCAGCACGCAAGCCGATATTGAAGAAGCCCAAAGGCTGTATAATAACGAGTACATAGCAGCGTTAATGGCACGGGCGGAAACAAAAGACAGCACGGCTTTAAACCAACTTGGGGTTGTATATTTTACGTTGGGAAATATGCCCGAAGCTTCAAAATATTTTACACAGGCCGCCGAAGCAGGAAATATTGAAGCTAAGAGAAATTTAGCCATAACTATGGAAAACGCCGAAAGCACCGATTTGGCCAAAATCTTTGGTCTTTATGAAGAAGCGGCAAAAGAAAATGACGCTTACGCACTTAACAATTTGGGCTGCTGTTACTTAAACGGCGAAGGCACGGAGCAGAACTATGAAAAGGCTGTAGAATGCTTCGAAAGGGCCGCCGGCCTTAAAGACGATTTGGCTTTTTTGAATCTGGCTGCTTGTTACAGCTTTGGCCTCGGCACAGACAAAAATCTCGAAAAAGCCTTTGAACTTTATAAACAGTCCGCTGACCTCGGCAATAATACGGCACTGAAAATGCTTGCAAACAGCTATTACTACGGCAGAGGTGTAAAGCAGGATACGAAAGAAGCGCTTAAATATTACAAGGCTTCCGAAAAGACAGGCGACAAGGACAGCGCCAAAATGGTTGAGAAAATCTTGAAACCGCAGCAGAAAGCGGCGGTTAGGGACGTTTCGGACAAGGCGAAAGAAGAACAAAACAGGCAGAACCGGCAAAATGCGGAGAATACCAAAAAGGTAAAGGAGAGAAAAGGTTATGACAGGAACAGGTAATTTTTTCAAGAAGCTTTTCGGAAAAACGGGAGCGGAAAAACAGGATTCACCGGCAAAGTCAGCCGAACCCAGGGTTACGTCCGAATATAAAAGCGATGTTGAAAACTTTATAAGCTTTATTTTGAAAGAGGATAAGGAAAACAATGTCGTTCTCGGACGCAATGACGGCAGATATTTCATTTGTTTTAAAAATGAATACCTTAAGCCTTTTTTCTCGGACTGGTTCGCCCTGATGAAGGAGTTTGTAAGCGGTGCGCTGTCGCAGTCAACCTATGATTCGTCATTCAGCGTGCTTTGTGATAAATATTCTGTTTCTTCAAAAAACGCAAAACCCGATGCAGAGGATAACAGCGGAGGCAGCGGCGAAGAAGCCGAACAGCAGTGAATTTTTTAGGTGATTTTGAAAAAATGGCATTGAAAATGCTGTAGAAATATGATATTATGAAGTTGGTACAAGAGAATTAGTGAAAAACGTTGAGCCATAGGCTTTGCGGGCGGTTATATTTTCTCCCCATCGGAAGAAGAAAGATAGATATTCTGAAGATTGGGGGTGGTATTATGACGGAAATGCAATTAACATTGTTTTTAATCCTTTTAATAATACTCATCGTAAAAAAATAACCGCCCTATCTGAACCATAGAGCGGTAAGTACATTTTTGTCCTTATAAAATTTGGGGAAGATATAACCGCTTTCACGATTTTTCTTGTACTTTTATTATACGCAAATTTTTATGAAATGTCAATATTTAAACCGCAACTAATCAAAATTTTTCATTCCGGCTGACCTTCCCGGGTGTTTAACAGTTAGAAATTCAAAAATAGGCTTGTAGGGTGCAGAAAACC
>JAJQCI010000156.1 GCA_021202835.1 Clostridiales bacterium
GCTTATTATGAAATGTGAAATAAAATATACAGCGGACAATATTTTTACCCAGGAGCAGGTACAGGAGCTGTTTTTATCCGTCGGCTGGGTTTCGGGAAGGTTTCCTAAAAGACTTTACAAGGCCTTGATGAATTCCGACACTGTTATAACAGCATGGTCAGGGGAAAGGCTTGTCGGTTTGGTCAGAGTTATTGATGACAGTGAAATGGTGGCTTATATGCACTATGTTTTGGTAAATCCCGAATTTCAGGGCAGGGGCATAGCCGGCACAATGGTTGGGCTTGTTAAGGAAAAATATAAAGACTACCTCTATATAGAAATCATGCCGGAGGAAAGCAAAAACGCTGCCTTCTACGAAAAACACGGCTTTAAGACAATGACAGACGGAGTTGCCATGCAGATATGCAACTACAGCAATATGGAATAATAAAACCGGTAAACGAAGCAGAGACTGCCGATGTTTACCGGTTTTAATTTTCTTAATATGCTTTAAGCTTTAAAGCTCTTCGCCGTTTGTGGCAATAACATTTTTATACCATTCGAAGGATTTTTTCTTATATCTGCTGCCTGTGCCCGTTCCGTCATCGTTTAAGTCAACGTATATGAAGCCGTAGCGCTTGCGAAGCTCGCCTGTTGTAAATGAAACAACGTCGATACAGCCCCAGGGGGTATATCCCATTAAGTCTACGCCGTCAATCTCAACGGCTTTCTTCAT
Source organism: Clostridiales bacterium (assembly GCA_021202835.1). Lineage (GTDB taxonomy): Bacteria > Bacillota > Clostridia > Lachnospirales > CAG-274 > JAJQCI01. Next base: position 716 of record JAJQCI010000156.1, read on the forward strand.
TTCCTGAATGTGAGCCTTGAGATAATCGATTCTGTAGCTGTCGTCACAGGTGTTGTCGGCTTCAAGCGTGTCTATTGCGCCGAAGCCATTTTCAACTATAAACAGGGGAAGCTGATAGCGCTCATACATTGCGTTAAGAGAATAGCGAAGGCCTACGGGGTCAATCTGCCAGCCCCAGTCAGAAGCTTTAACGTAGGGGTTGGGTATGGTGTGGGCGTTGCCGCCGTTTACGTCTGTGTTTTCTATAACCTGATCGGCCTTAACGGCGTTTGACATATAGTAGCTGAAGCCTATATAGTCAACCTTTCCCTCTTTGAGAATTTCATCGTCTCCCGGTTCCATAACGGGGGCGTTGCCCTCTCTCTCCCAGGCCTTCTTTGCATATGCTCCGTAATAGCCCCGGCAGTGAACGTCCATAAAATAATAGCGCTCGTGCATTGACTCATTGGCCAGCATAACATCGTCGGGATTGCATGAATAGGGATAGTAGGGTACGTAGGAGCACATACAGCCTATCATAAAATTCGGGTTGATTTCGTGACCTTTTTTAACAACAAGGGCTGAGGCCACAAGCTCATGGTGAGCCACCTGATAAAGTGCTTTCTTAGGGTCTTCGAATTCGGAAAATTTAATTCCCGAGTTTGTCCAGCCGAAAATATCAATGTCTGTGTTGCTCTGGTTGTTTATTTCGTTAAAGGTCATCCAATATTTAACCTTGTCTTTATATCTTTCCATAACGGTTGCGGCATAGTGAACGAAAAAGTCAATAAGTTTTCTGTTCATCCAGCCGCCGTATTTTTTAACAAGGCCGTAGGGCATTTCGAAGTGGCTGAGTGTTATAACGGGCTCGATTCCGTATTTATGCATTGTGTCGAACATATCGTCATAAAACTTAAGGCCTGCTTCGTTGGGCTCTTCCTCGTCGCCTACGGGGAAAATTCTGCTCCATGAAATAGAAGTACGGAAACACTTAAAGCCAAGCTCGCCGAAAAGGGCTATGTCGTCTTTATATGTGTGGAAGAAGTCAATTCCCTTGTGGTTGGGATAGCGTTCGCCTTCAACAACTCCGTCTGTTATTCTTCTGGGAACTCCGTGTGCCCCTGCGGTAAGAACATCGCTTACACTGGGACCTCTGCCGTCTTCGTTCCAGCCGCCTTCAAGCTGATGAGCCGCAACAGCACCGCCCCACAAAAAATCTTTAGGTAATGCCATATAAATCCCTCCTGAAAAATTATTTAATCTTAATTACGGGTTCGCCGACTTTAACCGCACCCGTCGTCTTTAAGGGAACGATTTCACTGAAATCATCGGCATTCGTAACCAAAACAGGTGTTATTGTGTCATATTCCTTCTTAATAGCCTCAAGGTCAAATTCTATAAGAAGGTCGCCCTTCTTAACCTTGTCTTCGTTCTTAACTTTAGCCGTAAAATATTTTCCGCCTAAATTTACTGTGTCTAAGCCTATATGGATTATCATTTCGGCTCCTGAGCCGTTTTCAAGACAAATAGCATGCTTTGTGTCGAAAACAGATGCTACGGTTCCGTCAAAAGGAGCGTAGAGCTTGCCCTCTGAGGGAATAATTGCAACGCCCTGACCTAAAACTCCCTGTGAGAATGTGGGGTCGTTTACTTCTTCAATGGCCTTTGCTTCGCCGTTAAGAGGAGAGTAAACAGTTGCTTCGTCTGAAGCCTGAGAAGCTGCTGTTTCGGCCTTGTCGGCTTTATCTTCGGCAGGAGCGGCCTCGGGCTCGTCACAGCCTACAATCTGAATTAAAACTATTGTAACAACTATTGTAACCGCAACACCTATAAGCATACCTATAAATGACATTGAATTTGTGTCGCTTATAGCGTTAACAGTTGTAAGAAGGCCCGGAAGACCTGCGTAAACGTAGTACATTGAGTGGAAGAGAGATACTACAACGGCACCTATAGCACCTGCCACACAGCCGCAGATGAAGGGCTTTTTAAGACGAAGTGTAACACCGTAGATAGCAGGCTCGGTTATACCGAAGATACCTGTTAAGCCGGCTGAAAGAGATACATTTTTGATGTCTTTCTTTCTTGTTTTAATGAAAACACCGAAGCAGGCAGCAGCCTGAGCGATAACGGCACAGGTTTGGAAGGCCTGGAAGGAGTCACAGCCGTTGTTGGCAAAGTTTGCCATAACCATAGGCGTAACGCCCCAGTGAACACCGAAAATAACGATAACCTGCCATACGCCGCCGACGATAATTGCCGCAAGAACGGGAACGTTGTTTGCAAGGAAGTTATAGCCTGCTGCGATACCGTTTGCAAGAAGGTCTGAAATGGGGCCTATTACTATAATAGTAGCAGGAACCATTATTACCGCACAGATAAAGGGAATAGCGATAGCCTTCATAACGTCGGGAATGTGCTTTTCAAGGAAGTGTTCAAGATAAGACAAAATAAGAACAAGGAAAAGGGGAGGCAAAACCGTTGAAGTATAGGTTGTTTCTGCCATATTGAAAATTATGAACTTGATTGTTTCGCCGTCGGCTATACGGGCCGCCATATCTGCCCATGAGCCGTTTACAAGAGCCAAACAGCACCATACAGCTATGTACGTGTTGCACTTAAAGTGTTTTGAAGCTGTTATTGCAATTAAAACGGGCAGGAATGTGAAGGGCGTCCATGAAATGAAGCTTAAAACCTCATATGTACCTGTGTTTGCAAAGGCAGGCACAAGGTGGGTGGCTATAATCAAACAGCCCTGAACAAGACCGGCTGCAGCCAGAACATAAACAAAGGGAGCGAAAACAGCTGACATTGTGGCTATGATTCTGTTTAAGAGACTCTGCTTAACTTCGGGTTGGGCCGCTTCGTCAATGTTCATTATTTTGGCAAGCTCAGCGTAAACGTCTTTTGCGTGAGTTCCTATAACGATTTGATACTGGCCGCCTTTTTCAACAACCTGAATAACGGCGGGCATAGATGAAATTTGTTTTGTAACTGCCTCTGAGGGGCTTTGTTTAAGAACCAAACGAAGTCTGGTTGCGCAGTGGGTTGCACTGACGATGTTTGACTCGCCTATAGCATCTCTGATGTCTTTTGCGAGCTTTGGGTAATCTCTTACTGCTGCCATGGAAAATTCCTCCTTAAAATAAAAGTATAAAAAGTTGTTTTACAGCTGAGAGCTGCGTTGTGGTGCTTTATGCTTAAGCCGGGGACTGCGCCGCCGCCTGTGCCCGGCAAAATCATACATATTCAGGGCTGTTTGCCGTTGTTTTTCTGACCGCCTGTGATTCTGGCTATGTGAACGGTCAGAAATGTTGTTTCTTCCTTGCCTATGTCAGATTTATACTGCCTTTTTACATATTTTACTATTTTTTCGGCACACCAAAATTCTTCGGGGTAGTTTTCCTTCATTGTGTTGTAAAGAAAATCTCCCTGACTGTCAAGGGTTTTGTTATTTAAAACTCTCTGGGCAAAAAACAGAAGGTGGGTCAAAAAGCGCTGATAGTCAAGAGAGGTTTCGTCAAAGGCCTTTCCTGTTAAAAGCCTGACCACGTTAAGTGAGCTTGAAACAATGTCTATAGCCGCTTCGGTGTGGGCCATATTTCCGTCATATTCCGCATTAACAAGGTGAAGGGCTATTGAGGCCGCTTCTTCCTCCGGGAGAGTAACCCCCATATGTTTTTTAATAATATCAAGAGCATATAGCCCGACCTGATATTCCTTTGAATAAAGTGTTTTAATCTCATAGAAAAGGGCCGATTTAAAGCTTACTCCTTTAGAACAGCGCTCAACGGCAAAGTCTATATGGTCGGTAAGTGTTATATAAATGTTCTTTTTAAGCTCCGTGCCCAAATGGGTTTTTGCATAGTCTATTATTTCCGCACTGGCCCTTATGGATTCTATTTTTACCTCCAAAAAGAGCTGTTTCAGCTTGGCTGTGGATGTGGCGGTATCCATATGGAAAATCTTTTCGATTTTGCTTTCGTCAACAGGCTCCCCGGGTTTATGCCGCCAGCCTATGCCGTTTCCCATAATTATGATTTCCTGACCGAATTCATTGTTTGAGGTTATTACGTTGTTGTTTAAAATTTTTCTGACTTTCATTTTATTCACCCTCCGGTAAATCCGGGCATAAAAAAAACCAAACTAAAAACAGCGTATATCCTCGGGAAAATCACAGAACTTTCTCCGCTATTTAAGTTTGGTATTGCCTGATTTAACAGTAACAAGCCCTTATTTAATTTATATCACTTACCTGACTTGAGTTTATTATATCAAAGCGAAAATATTTTTTCAAGTATAAATTTATTCCAATTTAAT
>JAJQCI010000096.1 GCA_021202835.1 Clostridiales bacterium
AAACATGTTAGATTTAAAGTTTGTAAGAGAAAATCCCGACATAGTGAAGGAAAACATCAAAAAGAAATTTCAAGACTCTAAGCTGGAGCTTGTTGACAAGGTTATTGAGCTTGACAAGGAGTTCAGAGCAGCAAAGCAGGAAGCCGACTCACTTAGAAATCAGAGAAACAAAATTTCAAAGATGATCGGCGGCCTTTATGCCCAGGGTAAGAAGGATGAAGCAGAAGCAGCTAAAGCACAGGTTCAGGAATTTTCACAAAGACGTGAAGAGCTTGAAGCAAAGGAAAGTGAACTTCAGGAAGAAATCACAAAAATTATGATGGTTATTCCCAACATCATAGATCCCAGTGTTCCGATAGGAAGGGACGACAGCGAAAACGTTGAAATTCAAAAATTCGGCGAGCCCGTTGTTCCCGATTTTGAAATACCTTATCATGTTGATATTCTTGAAAAGCTTAAAGGAATAGATCTTGACGCCGCAGGCAGAGTTGCCGGAAACGGTTTTTATTACCTTATGGGCGATATAGCAAGACTCCACTCAGCGGTAATTTCATATGCAAGAGATTTTATGATTAACAGAGGCTTTACCTACTGTATTCCGCCCTTTATGATCAGAAGCAATGTTGTAAACGGAGTTATGTCCTTTGCGGAAATGGATTCTATGATGTACAAAATAGAAGGCGAAGACTTATATTTAATAGGAACCTCCGAGCATTCTATGATAGGAAAGTATATAGACACAATCACAAAGGAAGAAACACTTCCTCATACGCTTACATCTTATTCTCCCTGTTTCAGAAAGGAAAAAGGTGCTCATGGCATAGAGGAAAGAGGAATTTACAGAATTCACCAGTTTGAAAAACAGGAAATGATTGTTATATGTAAACCTGAAGATTCTCCAATGTGGTTTGACAAGCTGTGGCAAAATACAGTAGACCTTTTCAGAAGCCTTGATATTCCCGTAAGAACTATAGAATGCTGTTCAGGTGACTTAGCCGACCTTAAGGTTAAATCATACGACGTTGAAGCATGGTCACCCAGACAGAAGAAATATTTTGAAGTAGGTTCATGTTCTAACTTAGGCGATGCACAGGCAAGACGTCTTAAAATAAGAATTCAGGGAGAAAAGGGAAAATACCTTGCCCACACCCTCAACAACACCTGTGTTGCTCCTCCGAGAATGTTAATTGCTTTTGTTGAGAATAATATGAATGCAGACGGCTCCGTAAATATTCCCGAGGTTTTAAGACCTTATATGGGCGGTCAGAAAACTATAAAATAAAAAGGAGTTTTACAATGAAATTTAAAACAATATTTTTAGCAGCTGTGGTTGCTTTTTCAGCCCTTACGTTTACGGCATGCGGCTCATCGGAAAGCCAAACAGACGAAACGGAACAGACAGAAACCGCAGATGAAACAGATTCTGAAGCAGGTGAGGAAAGCGCAGAGCTTACAGATGAAGAGCTTGAATATATAAATTCAATAAAAAACTACGGACTTCCCCAGCTTGAAGAACCTGAAGCAGGAGAAACAATAGCTGTCATCGACACAACAATGGGAACAATTAAGGTTCGTTTTTTTGAGGATCTTGCCCCGGTTGCCGTTCAAAACTTTTTAGGTCTTGCAGGTGAGGGATATTATGACGGAGTCATATTCCACAGAGTTATCAATGACTTTATGATTCAGAGCGGTGACCCAACCGGAACAGGTGCAGGGGGAGAAAGCTATTTCGGTGAGGACTTCGGCCTTGAAACAACTCCCAGCTTAAGACACTTCAGAGGTGCACTTGCTATGGCAAACACCGGCGCAGAAAATTCAAACGGCAGTCAGTTCTATATTGTTCAGCAAACAGATATAGGCGACGACTACAAAGCTGCTTACACTGAAGCTTTTGATATGCAGGATGAAGAAATTGAAGAAGGCTCGGGAATATATATGTCGGATATCTATCCCACAGAGGTTTTAAACGAATATATTGAAAACGGCGGTGCACCCTATCTTGACGGAAGCTATACTGTTTTCGGGCAGGTTACAGAAGGTATGGATGTAGTAGACGCAATAGCCGCAGTTGAAACCGATGAAAACGATAAGCCCACAGAGGACGTTATTATAAATTCCGTAACCATAACAGAATATTAAAAAAAACAAAACCGTCGATTTTAATTCGGCGGTTTTTAACTTTTACTGAAACTTGAATTTATATTTTTTACGTAAATTATCTTGACAAAAGCAATTTAAATGATATAATTAAGGAAATGACAAATTGATGATAAGGACATGCTTCGGTTATACGAAAAAACAGAGAGAGCGAAAAGGTGAGAGCGCTTATTTACGATTTCCGAAAGTACCGCCTTTGAGAGATGCCAATAACATCCGTTTGGTCAGCGTTAAACGACCCGTCCGCTTTTAGGGTGGAAACGAGTATAGATTTTCTCGTCCCATAGGCTTGTGTCTTATGGGGCGTTTTTTACTATAAAAGCGTTATTGATATACAGACATATGGGCAAACAGAGTTTGCATAGATAGCTGTATATCAAACAACCTCCCTTGTATGAGCACGTAGGGTGATAGCCCGGAGTGCGAATACAGGGACGATTGCGAGAATGCGTTAAGCACGCAGCAATCGGCTTTTATAGTTTAGTGTCTTTGTAAAAATCTCTGCGGACGAAACAAAAAAATATTTACGGAGGAATTTGAAAATGATTAATGTTACTTTAAAAGACGGCAGCATTAAGCAGTATGAAAACGGAACAACAATTCTTGATATCTGTAAGTCTGTTTCAGAAGGACTTGCAAGAAATCTCTGCTGCGCTAAAATTAACGGTGAAGTTTTTGATTTAAGAACACCTGTTACAGAAGACTGTGCTGTTGAATTCTGTACATTTGACAGCGACGAAGGAAAAAGAGCCTTCCGCCATACAGCTTCTCATATTATGGCTCAGGCCGTAAAAAGACTTTATCCCGAGACAAAGCTGGCTATAGGCCCATCTATTGCCGACGGCTTTTATTATGATTTTGACAGGGAAACTCCTTTTACTGAAGACGACCTTTCCAAAATAGAAGCCGAAATGAAAAAAATTGCAAAAGAAAACTTAACCCTTGAAAAATTTGAACTTTCCAGAGAAGAAGCCATTGCCTTTATGGAAGAAAAGGGCGAGCCCTATAAGGTTGAATTAATCAGAGATCTTCCTGAAGACGCTGTAATTTCATTCTATAAGCAGGGAGATTTTACAGATCTCTGCGCAGGCCCTCACCTTGTTTCAACAAAAGCCGTTAAAGCTGTTAAGCTTACATCTGTTGCCGGTGCATACTGGAGAGGCAGCGAAAAGAACAAAATGCTTTCCAGAATATACGGTACGGCATTTACAAAAGCAGCCGATCTTGAAGAACATCTTCGTCTTATAGAAGAGGCAAAGAAGCGTGACCACAGAAAATTAGGCAAGGAGCTTGGGCTTTTTGTTCTTCTTGAAGAGGGTCCCGGTTTCCCGTTCTTCCTTCCTTACGGTATGGTTATAAAGAATGAGCTTATAGATTATTGGAGAGAAATTCACAGAAAAGCAGGTTATGTTGAAATTCAGACTCCTATGATTCTCAACAGAGCACTTTGGGAAAGAAGCGGCCATTGGGATCACTATAAGGAAAATATGTACACAACAAAAAAAGATGATACAGACTTTGCTATTAAACCCATGAACTGCCCCGGCGGTATGCTTGTTTATATGCAGGAACAGCATTCCTACAGAGATCTGCCCTTAAGAGCCGGAGAACTGGGCATTGTTCACCGCCACGAAAAAAGCGGTCAGCTTCACGGTCTTATGCGTGTACGCTGCTTCACACAGGATGATGCGCATATTTTTATGACAAAGGAGCAAATTAAAGATGAGATAAAGGGCGTAACCGCTCTTATCGATGAGGTTTATTCACTTTTCGGCTTTGACTATCATATTGAGCTTTCAACACGTCCCGAAAATTCAATGGGTTCAGATGAAGACTGGGAAATCGCAACAGCAGGCCTTAAAGACGCCCTTGACGAACTGGGAAGAGATTATGAAATAAACGAGGGCGACGGCGCATTCTACGGCCCCAAGATCGACTTCCATTTAACAGACTGTTTAGGCAGAACATGGCAGTGCGGAACTATTCAGCTTGATATGCAGCTTCCCGAAAGATTCAACCTTGAATATACAGACAAGGACGGACAGAAAAAACGTCCGGTTATGATTCACAGAGTTGTTTTCGGCTCAATCGAAAGATTTATAGGAATTCTTACGGAACACTTCGCCGGAAGCTTCCCCACATGGCTTTCACCTGTTCAGGTTAAGGTTCTTCCCATTTCGGAAAAATTCGAAGGCTATACAACAGAGGTTAAGAATAAGCTTGAAGAAGCCGGCATAAGAGTTGAAACAGACTACCGCTCGGAAAAAATAGGCTATAAGATAAGAGAAGCCAGAAACAAGAGAGTGCCTTATATTCTTGTCTGCGGCGCAAAAGAACAGGAAAACGGAACCGTTACCGTAAGATGCGGCGAAAATGTTTTAGGCGCCTTTACACTTGACAAGTTTATAACAGACATTAAAAAGGAAATAAAAGAAAGAGGCAACAGAAACACATCTGTTGTAAGCGCAGAATAATAAACGGAGGACAATAAAATGAGCTGTAACCATGAACATCATGACCACGACTGCTGTGACCACGATCACGACTGCGGTTGTGAAAAAATAAATCTCGTTCTTGAAGACGACAGAGAAATCACCTGTGACGTAATCTGTATTTTCAGTCTTGACGACGATTCCGAACAGGAATATATCGCTTTAGACCCGGGTGAAGACGAAGACGTTCTTCTCTACCGTTTTTCAGAAACAGATGACGGCGAGATAAGCCTTGACAATATAGACAGTGATGAAGAATATGAAGCTGTCTGCAGTGCTTTAGACGAAATATTCGCAGAAGACGACGAATATTATACAGATTATGATATAAATGAATAATATCAAAGGTTATCGATTTC
>JAJQCI010000292.1 GCA_021202835.1 Clostridiales bacterium
CCTTTTTTATAATATTTTAAGGGTTTGGCCGTCTGTTTCGGAGCGAATTATTTCTATATCGAAACGGCTTCTTAAAAATTCGGCTACAGGCTTTGTTACTATTGTTTCCGTTCCGTAATGGGTTCCGTCGAAAAGGCTTATTCCCATAGCGAGAGCCTCCTGAGCCTCATGATAGCCGATATCTCCCGACACATAGCCGTCACAGCCCTTTTCAGCTGCCGCCTGCAGAAATTCCTTATCACAGCCGTGGCCTGTGCAAAGACCTATTTTTGAAACATATTCACCGGCTTTCGAAACCACCATATTTTTAAGCCCCAGCTTTTCCTTTACGAAAAGGGCAAAATCTTCAACACTCTTTTTTTCTTCAAGCTCGCCGACTCTTCCCATAGCATAAACTCCATCCTCAGAGGGCATAAGAAAGCAGGTGTTTTTAAGGCCCAAAAGCTTTGCAAGCTCTGCGTTCGTGCCTATGTTTGACATATCCAGGTTTGTATGGGCGGAAAAAACGGCGATATCGTTTTTTATAAGCCGCATTAAATATCTGCCTGTTTTATCGTCAGTTGTAACAGATTTAACAGGGCGAAAAATCATAGGGTGATGGGTGACTATAAGGTTTGCGCCCTTGTCGATTGCTTCTGTTATAACATTGTCGTCAATGTCAAGGGAAACGAGGATTTTTTTTACCCCGGTCTCTCTGTCGCCTGTCATAAGACCCGGGTTGTCCCAGCTGTAGGCAAGCCTTGTGGGGGCGATTTCCTCCATTGCGGCGATTACATCCTTACATTTGACCATTTTTATCAGCCTCCTTTAAAAATTTAAGCCTTTTTTCAAGCTTTTCAACGTCCGCATTTGGGTTTGCCATATATGCGGTTTTTATGCTTTCTTCGTATTTTTTTATTTTATCTCCCAAAAATTTCTTAAAAACCGGGTTATTTCTGTCAGGCAAAAATCTGCCCACCTCCAAATCGCCTTCGGAGTAGGGTACGTCACTGCCTTTTTCACATTTCAAAACAAAATAATATTTACCCTGTTCGAATGTTATGTCTTCGTCTGTGATTTTAAAGCCTATTGAGTGTATGTAGGCCCTTACCCTGTCTATGTTGTGCTGGGGCTGCAAAATAAGGCATTTAGCGGCGGCCGTTTTTTCTCTGCCTTCTTCTAAAATTTGAATCATAAGCATACCGCCCATTCCCGTTAAAATTATTGTATCGGGAAATTCATTTTCCCTAAGAGGGGAAAGGCCGCTTCCGCACCGCACACTGATTTTGCCTGAAAGACCTGCATTTTTAACATTTTCAAAAGCCTTTGCGGCTGAGCCGGGGCTTATATCGGCGGCAACGGCTTTTTCGGCAGTGCCTTTTTTTATTAAATAAACAGGCAGATAGCCATGGTCAGTGCCTATGTCGGCAATAAGCCTGCTTTTCGGCACAAGCTCCGCCGACATTTTAAGACGATCCGAAATTTTCATAAACAACCTCTTTTTTAAAAAACGGACGGAAAACCGTCCGCTTATTCTTCGCCTGTGGGGTGTTTCGCAGAAGCAGATTCCCGGACGATTTTCCTTATCTCTCTAACCTTGTCTTCGCTTATCTGCATATTTTCGGCAAGCTCTTCGTCTGTGGGTTCCCTGCCGTATTCCGAAAGGAGCTGTCTCGAAGTTCTTGTGAATTTGTTGATTGCTTCAGCCATATGAACGGGTATTTTTACGGGCTTTTCACGGCTGACGACGGCCCGGATTACTGCATGTCTTACAAGCCATGTGGCACGGTATGAAAACAGATCTCCCTTGCTGTAGTCGAAATTTTCAACAAGACTTATAAGATTCAGGCTGCCCTCCCGAATAAGCTCTGAAAGCCGTGCTTCACTTCCTGCATATTTTTTTGCAATAGAAACAGCAAGACAGAGATTTGATTCCGCAAGGCGCTGTTTGGCGGTTTCGTCACCCTGCTCCATACGCTTTGCCAGCTCGGCCTCTTCGGCGGCGGAAAGAAGGGGAGGCTTGCCGGTTTCTTTTGAATACATACTTATCTTCCTTTCCGATAAATAAAATATGCTTTATGACAAACAGCACATTCCCGTTAATTCTGAATTTTAATCTATAAAGTCCTTAAGCTTTTTGCTTCTGCTGGGGTGGCGAAGCTTTCTCAGGGCTTTTGCCTCAATCTGTCTTATACGCTCTCTTGTAACCTGAAACTGCTGGCCGACCTCTTCGAGGGTTCTTGCTCTGCCGTCGATAAGGCCGAATCTTAAACAGAGAACATTCTTTTCTCTTTCGGTCAAGGTTTCCAAAACCTCCAAAAGCTTTTCCTTGAGGAGGATGAAGGCTGCCGCCTCGGCAGGAGCCGGAATATCTTCATCGGAAATAAAGTCGCCTAAGTGGCTGTCTTCCTCTTCGCCTATAGGGGTTTCAAGAGAAACGGGCTCCTGGGCAATTTTTCTTATTTCCCTAACCTTGTCTTCAGGCATCTGCATATTTATGGCAAGCTCTTCGTCGGTTGGCTCCCGGCCGTATTCCTGAAGGAGCTGTCTGGAAACTCTTATGAGCTTATTTATTGTTTCAACCATATGAACAGGTATTCTTATGGTTCTGGCCTGATCGGCAATGGCTCTGGTTATAGCCTGTCTTATCCACCATGTGGCGTAGGTTGAAAACTTGTAGCCCTTGCGGTAGTCGAACTTTTCGACAGCCTTAATAAGGCCCAAATTTCCCTCCTGAATAAGGTCTAAAAACTGCATGCCCCTGCCTACGTATTTTTTGGCAATAGAAACAACAAGACGAAGATTGGCTTCCGCAAGGCGCTGTTTAGCGGTTTCGTCACCCTGCTCCATACGCTTTGCCAGTTCAACCTCTTCGGCGGCGGAAAGCAGGGGAACCTTGCCTATTTCCTTTAAATACATACGAACATGGTCATTTACATATGTGTTGTCGGCAATTGTTAAGTCAAGGTCTTTTGTAACATCGTCGCTTTCTTCAAGCTCTTCTATGCCGTAGACATCGATTTTGTTCTGTTCAAGATATTCATAAATCTTGTCCATCTGGTCGGCGGTAAGCTCAAAATCCGCAAGCTTGGCAGTGATTTCCTTATGATCCAAAACATTTTTATTCTTTTTTCCGTCAGCTAAAAGCTCTTTCATTTTTGCAGCAAATGTAGCTTCATCTAATTGTTTCAAATTTATCTTCCTTTCCGATAAATAAAAAAGATTATATGTTTTCCGACAAGCAGTTTAAAGCTTTACATAAAGCTTAGGCAGCTTTCTCTTGTCCGCTAAAAGATTTTTAACTGTATTTATATCCTTCTCCTTATTTATCCTGTCAGAATAATAAGCCTCTGATATTGTCTTGATATAATCGTTAACATTCTTTTCCAAAGCGGTTTTGCTTTCAAACCTTTGTTTTGTTGTCAGAATTTTCATAACCCTGTCTCTTTCCTCCGGTTTTTCAAAATAATTTATGATTTCCGCAGGATATACGGCAGAGTTTTTGTTTATGTTTTCAACTATAATATCCCAAAGCTTTTCCAAAACGCCGTCATTTAAAAATTCGGGTTTAAACACAGCTGAAATTTTATCGTAAACAAAGGTATTGTATGAAATAATGTTTATTATACCTTTTTTTGCGGATTCCAAACCGATTTTTTCACCGTTTTTTGTTTTTGGGGGCATTTTTTTTCGCTCGGGGATATTTTCGAGGGTTTTCTGTTTTTCAAGCTCAGTGTTTATAGAGCCTACGGAAACTCCCGTTTCTTCCGCAAGACGTTTTGCATATAAATCCCTTTCCATTTCGTTGTCAATTGTGGAAAGAACCTCGGCGGCCGATTTTACATAGCCTACCTTTTCATCCATATTGTTAAGGTTTTTGTTTTTCTTCTCTAAATTAAGCCTGAAGTCTATATGAGAAACCGCCGTTTTCAGAAGGCCGCCGAAAGCAGCGCTTCCGAATTTTTTTATATATTCGTCAGGGTCTTTGGCGTCGGTTACCTGAAGAACCTTTACTTCAATTCCGCTTTTAAGAAGAACAGGTATGGTTCTTAGAACTGCTTTAACCCCGGCTTCGTCGCTGTCAAAAAGAAGAATAACCCTGTCGGCATATTTCTTAAGCAGCTTTGTGTGGTTTGAATTAAAGCTTGTCCCCAATGCGGCGACGACATTTCTGAAGCCTGCTTGATAAAGAGTGATAACATCCATATAGCCCTCAACTAAAATAAGCTCCCTCGTTTTTTCCTTTACGGCAAGATTTATTGAATAAAGATTGCTGCTTTTGTTAAAAACAGGGGTTTCGGGGGAATTCAGATATTTAGGCTTTCCGTCGTCTAAAACTCTGCCGCCGAAGCCTATAATTCTGCCGTGGATGTCTATAATGGGAAACATAAGGCGGTTAAAAAACTTGTCGTAAAGTCTGCCGTTTTTCTCAGAAGCAAGGCCGCTTTTTAAAATAATCTCTTCGGAATAGCCGGCTTTTTTAAGAAATTCAACAACAGTGCCGCTTTTGTAGGAAGCATAGCCCAGGCCGTAAATCCCTCTTATTTTTCCGGATATTCTGCGGTTGTCAAGGTATTGTCTGGCAAAATAGCCATCCCGGCCCTGAAGGTTTTCATAGAAAAGCCGGGCGGTTTTTTTATTTATGTCGTAGATGGTCTGTCTTTCTTCGGCCGCTTTTTTATAATCTCCCGACATACCGGCCTCCGGCAGGGGATAGTGAACCCTGTCGGCAAGGTGTTTAACAGCGTCGGTAAAATCAAAATTTCGGCTTTTCATTATGTAGCTTATGACATCTCCCGATTCGCCGCAGCCGAAACAGTGAAAATATTGTTCACGGGAGTTTACTCTGAAGGAAGGCGTTTTTTCGTGATGAAAGGGGCAAAGCCCCACATAGCCGCCGCTTTGGGGCTTAAGTGTGACATCTTCGCCTATAACTTCTGCAATATCGTTATTCATTCTCACTTCCTCTATGACATTATGAGGATAAATCATAAAACCATCTCCGTTATAATTTTCGG
>JAJQCI010000319.1:0-459 GCA_021202835.1 Clostridiales bacterium
GTACAATTAAAATGAAGGTGTGTACCCGTATTTTATATTGGGGTTTATTTCATATTAAGGAGGAATGAAAAATGACAGACGACAGAAAAAACGAGGGTCTTTCTCTTTTGGGAAATAAGAATACGAAATATCCCGACGGCTACTGCCCGGAGGTTTTGGAAACTTTTACAAACAAACACCAAGACAATGATTATTTTGTAAAATTCAACTGCCCCGAATTTACAAGCCTTTGCCCGATTACGGGCCAGCCGGATTTTGCGGTTATTTATATTTCATATGTTCCCGATGTAAAAATGGTAGAAAGCAAGTCCCTTAAGCTTTATCTTTTCGGCTTCAGAAATCACGGCGGCTTTCATGAGGACTGTGTGAACACAATAATGAAGGACTTAATAAAGCTTATGGAGCCCAAATATATAGAGGTTTGGGGAAAATTTACCCCCAGAGGGGGAATCTCAATCG
>JAJQCI010000319.1:469-4994 GCA_021202835.1 Clostridiales bacterium
AAATAGACAACTGTTGAGAATTTTAAAGATTATTAAAAAGGTGGGATTATATGGCGCAGATTATAAAAAAAGACGGAACTCTTGAACAGTATGACCGCCAAAAAATAATAGCGGCAGTTTCGAAATCAGCTGAAAGAGTAATGTATAAATTTAAGGCATATGAGCTGGAGGCTATATGTTCATATGTTGAAGATAAAATTCAGTCAAATCTCCTTGAGTTTATACCAATAGCCACTATGCATAATCTGGTGGAAAGCGCTCTTGAAGAAATAGAGCCCAGAGTTGCAAAAAGCTATAAAGACTACAGAAATTATAAGGTTGACTTTGTTCATATGCTTGACAACGTATACAGAAAGGCCCAGTCTGTTATGTATATAGGTGACAAGGAAAATTCAAACACAGACTCGGCTCTTGTTGCCACAAAGCGAAGCCTTATATACAATCACTTAAACAAGGAGCTTTATAAAAAATTCTTTTTGACAACAGACGAGCTTCAGGCCTGTAAGGACGGATATATATATATTCACGATATGTCAAGCCGAAGGGACACTATGAACTGCTGTCTTTTCGATATGAACGCTGTTTTGACAGGGGGCTTTGAAATGGGCAATCTGTGGTATAATGAGCCCAAAACCCTTGATACTGCCTTTGATGTTATAGGGGACGTTGTTCTTTCAACGGCTTCACAGCAGTACGGCGGCTTTACCGTTCCCGAAATAGATAAAATTTTGGAGCCCTATGCCCAAAAATCCTACAAAAAGCATAAAGCCGACCTGGAAGCCTTTTTAAGAGAAACAAAGGATGAGCTTGATGAAAAAGATATTGAAGCAATAGAAAAAACAGCCCTTAAAAAGCTTAAAAGAGAGTTCGAACAGGGTTTTCAGGGCCTTGAATATAAGCTTAACTCAGTAGGCTCCAGCAGGGGAGACTATCCCTTTATAACAATAACACTGGGCTTAGGCAGAAAGCCCTTTGAAAAAATGGCTTCAATTACCGCCCTTGAGGTTCATATGAAAGGGCAGGGAAAGCCGGGCAGTAAAAAGCCTGTGCTTTTTCCTAAAATTGTTTTCCTTTATGATGAAAATCTTCACGGCGAGGGCTGTGAGCTTGAGGACGTTTTCAATGCCGGGGTGGAGTGTTCTCTTAAAACAATGTATCCCGACTGGCTTTCACTTACAGGAGATTCTTATGTTGCGGAGGCCTATAAAAAATACGGCGTTGTTATAAGCCCTATGGGCTGCCGGGCTTTTCTTTCGCTTTGGTTTGAAAGAGGGGGAAGCAGGCCTGCCGATGAATTTGACAAGCCTGTTGTTGTGGGAAGGTTTAATTTAGGGGCAATCTCCCTTCACCTGCCTATGATATATGCCAAGGCAAAGAGGGAAAGCAAGGATTTCTACAGGGTTTTGGACTATTACCTTGAAATGATAAGAGGGCTTCATAAAAAAACAATAGAATATGTAGGAGAAATGAAGGCTTCAACAAATCCTGTTGCCTACTGTGAGGGCGGCTTTTACGGCGGTCACTTAAAGCCGACCGATAAAATAAAATCCATTTTAAAGCCCTGCACAATCTCCTTCGGCATAACCGCCTTAAATGAGCTTCAGGAGCTTTATAACAGAAAATCACTTGTTGAAGACGGAGCCTTTGCCATAGAGGTTATGGAATATATAAACAAAAAGGTAGATAAATTTAAAGAGAAAGACGGCATAAACTACGCTATGTACGGCACTCCGGCCGAAAGCCTCTGCGGTCTTCAGGTTGAACAGTTCAGAAAGCTCTACGGAATAATCCCCAATGTTTCAGACAGACCCTACGTAAGCAATTCGTTCCACTGTCACGTTACAGAGGATATAACCCCAATAGAAAAGCAGGATCTGGAAAAACGCTTTTGGAATCTTTTAAACGGGGGCAAAATTCAATATGTGAAATATCCCGTAAACTATAACAGAGAGGCTGTTGTTACTCTTATAAGAAGGGCTATGAAAATGGGCTTTTATGAAGGGGTTAACCTGTCTCTTGCCTACTGTGACGACTGCGGCCATGAAGAGCTGGATATGGATGTATGTCCGAAATGCGGAAGCAGCAACCTTACAAAAATAGACAGAATGAACGGCTATTTAAGCTATTCCAGAGTGCACGGCGACACAAGGCTTAACTCTGCGAAAATGGCAGAGATTGCCGAAAGAAAGAGTATGTAAATGAATTATCACAATATAACTCACGACGATATGAAAAACGGCGACGGCTTAAGGACGGTTTTATGGGTTTCGGGCTGTTCCCACCACTGTCCCGGCTGTCACAACCCAATAACATGGGATGCTTCCGACGGCATCCCCTTTGACCGGGCCGCTGAAGACGAAATTTTTTCACAGCTTAATGAGGACTATATTTCGGGGCTCACATTAAGCGGCGGCGACCCTCTTTTTCCGGCCAACAGAGAAGAGGTTACGGCTCTTGCCAAAGATGTTAAAGAGAGCTTTCCGAACAAAAATATTTGGCTTTACACAGGCTATCTTTGGGAGGAAATAAAAGATCTGGAAATTATAAAATATACGGATGTTTTAGTAGACGGAAGATTTATAAAAGCCCTTAAAGACAACAATCTTAAATGGAGAGGCTCCGAAAACCAAAGAGTAATAGACGTTAAAAAAAGCATTGAAACCGGCAGCCCCGTTCTTCACTGCGACTGAAAGGAAAACAAAATGGAAAACATATATTTTGCAAAAATAAAGCCGGAAGCCAAAATTCCCGACAAAACACCTTATAACGCAGGTCTTGACATCTACCCCTGTTTTGACTGTGATTATTTTCTCATAAAGCCGGGGGAAACAAGGCTTGTCCCAACGGGGATAGCCTCCGCCATACCCGAAAATTACTACATACAGGTTGAAGAAAGGGGCTCCAGCGGAAGCAAAGGCATAAAATATTCCGCCGGAGTAATCGACTCAAGCTACAGAGGGGAATGGTTTTTGGCCACAACAAATACCAACAATAAGTCCTTTATAATTTCAAAGATTAATCTTGAGGCTCTGCCAGCCTCGGTAAAGGCCTTAATAGAGGACAATTTTATAATATATCCCTATGAAAAAGCCCTTTTTCAGGGAGTGATTCACTGTGTGCACAATGAACTGGGCAGAGAAGAAATTTCCATAGAGGATTTAAGAAGAATTCCCTCTGAAAGAGGAGAAGGCAGACTGGGCAGCAGCGGCAAATAATTATGCAATTGTTGCAGCTCAGCCAAAAAAGTGCCATAACATTTTGTAAGCAGACTTTGGTAATGCAATGTATATTTAAAAAGGGGAGACATTGGCTTATTGTCTCCCCTTAATTAAGGCTTGATTTTAAATCACTTAAATTAAAGCTTACAGGTATAAAGCACTCTGTTTTCTCAGCTCATTTCTTCCGTTAGTTCGGAATATTCATAAGCGGAGTTAAGAACCTTTGCCAGAATCTGGGCGGCGTCGGCGGCGGTTCTTTCGCCGTCTTTGTTTACGTCGGCCGTATCAAGGCTTAAATCCCAAGATGAATTTACAACATCGTTATTTAAAACATAGGCTATAAGACAAGCCGCATCGTTTGCCGTCAAAACACCGCTTCCGTCTATATCTCCCACAACTCCGTCATAGGCCCTTGTTGTGGTTTCAGCGGCTGTTTCCGTTGTTTCCGTAGTTGATTCGGTGGTGGTTTCCGCTGCTGTGGCCGGTTCGGCTGTGGTTTCTTCCGTACCGGAGAATGTGTAGTCGGCCGAAGAAAGAGGCACGCCTATACTGTTTGTATATTTGTGTCTTGTGTCAAAGTTCGTTGTTCCCAAAAGAAAATATGTATATACCGTTGATGAAGTCTGTCCGTCCCAGGTGGAGTCTATACAATACCAACAGCCGTCTTCCATTTCAACAAAATTCCAGGCGTGGCTGACTCCCGAAGCGGTTGTTCCCGACTGATAAATACAGTCTATTCCCACATCGTCGCAAAGAAGCTTGAAAGCAAGGGCATAGCCCTGACAAACAGCGCTTCCGTCAATAAAAACACCCACCGGCGAGAAAGGATTTCCGCTTAATATGCTGCCTGTTTCCGAATAATATTCGCTTGTCTCGTCGTCATAATCGGCGGCGTCACATATAACGTCATGTATGTATTTAACCTTGCTGTAGTCATATGTAAAAGCGGAGCAAACGGAAACAACAGACTCTTCTATGGGAGAAATGACGGATATAAATTCTTCGGCTTCGCTTTTTGTGCCGAGAGTATAGAAAATATATCTGAGCATTGTAACGTTTCTTGCGGAATTATAGGAGGCTCCGGCTCTTATTGATGTAGTGTTAAACCAGTATAAATCAGGGTTGTCTCTGAAAACCGCCCATGCAACGCCGGCAATGCTGTCTGTATCGGTTAATTCACCCGAAACATAAAAATCAAAAATAATCTGTTCGTCTTTGTCTATTGAGTCAATGGAAATTCTGCTTAAAATCGTGTCGTATGCAGACTGCTGAACCGATGATAAAACAGCTCTGTAGCTGTATTCCGT
>JAJQCI010000164.1 GCA_021202835.1 Clostridiales bacterium
GATTATTTCAAGCTTAAACCTGTTACAGATTGACATTTGACATCTGTAACTTTTCGCATAATTCCTTAATCCATTCTTTACGTGCTATCTGAGAAATCCACTCTTCAGGAATACCCTTTTCACCTCCGCAGCCGTAAAAAATCCCGGCAAGTCCTCCGACAACTGCCGCAACAGTATCGGTATCATCTCCCAAATTTACAGCCGTTAATACGCAGTCTTTATAATTATCTGTGTTGTATAAGCACCAAAGAGCTGCTTCCAGCGTATCTACAACATAACCGGTGCTTTTTATTTCATCTCTTGAAAAATCCATTATATGATCCACTCTTGAAAAATTTTCTGATAATTTAAGTGTTCGCTTAGGATTACCATCCCAATTTATTACGGCTTGTGCTATTGTTGTATATAACAAACAAGCATCAGTTGATATTTCGTGAGCGTGTGTTAAATGTGCCACATTAATTATCTCTTCCTGTGTTATGCCGGAAACAAACGCAAGAGGAAGAATCCTCATTAAGGCGCCGTTTCCGTTGTCAAATATGCTTTTTCCGCCGCATTCTAAAGGTTTAACTCCCCTGTTATACCTTTGTATTGCCTTAGCAGTAGCATTTCCAACGTCAAAAACCTCTCCGTAAGGCGTGAAGTCTCCCTGATAATACCAGTTAGAAAAATTTTTCATAATGTCATCAACATCTATCCTTCCGAGACGTCCTATGCTTTCAACCGTCGCCAACGTCATTGAACTGTCATCTGACCATGTTCCGGGCGGCTGATTATATGTTCCGTAACCGACCATATCGGTAACCTTAAAAGTATCTCTTTGTTTAAATTCCACAGGAACACCTAAAGCGTCGCCCACAACCAAACCCATAATTCCATCATAAATCTTGCTCATTTTTATCATCCTTTCTTTATTTTCAGACTTTAAAAATATGTGCCGCCATCATATCGGCTGTATGCGTATAAAGCACATTAGGATATTTATTAACTGCTCTGCCATAAGCGACCCAATTTTCTTTGTCATCAAAAGCGCCCATATGCCACCTTATACACATGATTTCCTCTTCCGTCAGCTTAATATACTGCTGAAGTATAATCACGGATTTTTCACCGTGCCCCGTCAGCAGAGGGGAATCATTATGATTCCAACTCTTTATATCGGAAATTCTGCTTCCGGGTTTTCCGACAATTTTGTAGTTGTCCACCTTACATAAATCGTGAAACATACCCACTATGTATGGGCTTTCCTCTCTGCTCCACTTAAGCTCAAGCCGCTTTGTGAGCGACAATAAACATTTTGTCATAGTGAAGGAATGGTCAAATAATCCTCCACTGTATGCTCCGTGATACTTCAGCGAAGCCGGAGCTTCGAAGAAATTATTATCATCCAGATAATTTATAAATTCTTCGATTATCAAATGAGGCATGCACACATCCATTATATCATAAAACTGATTTGTCCTATCAATTACTGTAAAATTTTTCATCTTCCTCTTCCTCTTTTACATAAATTCTGTATAGCTTACCTTTTACTCTTTTGGGAGCCGTTTTAAGCTTTAAAACTCTGCTTATCTGTCTCGAAAACTCGATATTGCCCAAAGGCTGCAGGGTATTTGCAATGCAATATTCCTGATAGCGTTTATAAACCTTATTTGTAAGCTGATTTTCAATCTGAAAATCCTCATCCTTACATTCCCGAAAAAAGCCCAGAATGGGATTATTGATTTCTCTGTATTCTTCAAGAGCCTCTTCAACCTTATCAGGGGCTGTAAAGGCTTTGTTTATAAGAATCCGCTTCAGCCCTTCGATGCCGATGTTTATCAGATATTCCATAACTTCAGCAGCTTGTAATTCATATTTTATAAACGGCCTGAAATCGGGATCGGCCTTCGAAAAGCTTGCGTTAAATGGAATTATTATCATTCGCCTTTGCACAGCGCCCGTTTTATCCTTAATTCTGGGGATGTTGTTAGCCGAAAACAAAAGCTTTGAATAGTTGCTGAATTGAAACGGATTTTGACCTTTTCTTTCGGCAGTTACAAGATTGCCTGCCACCAATTTTTTAAGTACGGATGAATCCGATATAAATTCATCTCCTATATCATCACCGATGCAGGCAAGCTTCCCAAACAGTTCGGCCGTTCTGAACCTGTCGCCCAGTTCTTTTAAATCCAGTGAAGCTATGTTTTCATCTCCAAGTAAATTCTGAATCATGGAAAGAAATGTGCTTTTTCCGTTGCTTTTATCTCCTATGAGGATAAAAAACTTTCCGAGTTCATTGCGGCGGTAAAAGCAATATCCTATGCACTCCTCAAGCAGAAGCCTTATTTCCCTGTCATTACAGGAAATCTTATTTAATACACCGTCGGCAAGCTCAGAATAAGCCGAAGGATTATAATCCCATTTTATTTTGTTGGTAACAACAGTGTCCGGAGTAAACTTACAAAAGGAATCATCAACAATGTTGTACAAACCATTGTTAAAGGCAAGCATATTAGCCTCATCGGACTTTATATTGTCTCGTATAAGTATCTCCAAATAGGCCAACACTTCACTCCGTTTTGCTCTGTTAAGCTGGGGGATATATGAAATCATTTCGCTTTCTATATTTTCAAAACCCGGCCTGTAAATACCGTCTTTATAGATATGAAGCTGATTATTAATTCTGACAATGTGATTGTTATTTTTTATAAAAGCCGCAAACTTATCAAACAAAAATGTTTTGTTTTCAAAAAATACAGGCTTTTGAAAAGCTTCATCTCTGAGTATGGTTCCAAGTTCATCATCTGAAAGCGGCTCCGAAAACACAAAATAATTTGTATTTCTTAAAATCCGTCTTATAGTGTCTTTATCCAGCTGAAGCTTGTTTTGGAGCACCAAAATATATGAATATAAATCATCATTCCGTCCGTTTCCGTCTTCCATCTGCCACAGGTTAACTTTTGCGGCAACGGGCAGCAACTCCTCCGGCACCTCCTGATAATCTTCATTTTCGAAAATATCATAGTCCGGCGGAAAGCGGTCAGCGCCGTGCATGCGCAGAGGAATGTATGTGCTTTTATCGTGCACATCCACCACAAAGCCCACAGCCGTTTTCATAGACTTTCCTCCCTTTTTTATTCTACCGCCAGCGTTTTTCCAGTAGCTGTGACCGCCCTTTGCAGAGGGTAAAGCTAAACATTTCCAATCGTTTTTTTCAGCCATATCAAGAAATTTTTCATACATGGGCACATCGTCAAAGCTTATATCAATGAATCCTTCATTTAAAAGCCCTCCGAAGCATTCATAAGCCGAAGCATCTTGAAATGTTCTGATATTTTCCCTGCCTTTAATCTTTTCCGCCGGCGCTTTGCCATCTCCGGCAGGGTTTCCTCTTATGTAAGTCTTAAATATCCTGTCATTTCCTTTCCAGGTCATATATTCACTGCTTTCTCAAAAAAGGCTTTATTTTTTTCTATTCGGTCTTTCCATTTCAAAATATCTTCTGCTTCCTTAACGTCATATTCTTTCTGTTTTGGGTTATTGGTGTAAAATTCAATCCGCTTCAGCTTTTCCTCATACAAATTCTTAAGCTTAGGAATTTTATTATCCAGATACACCCTGATTTTTTCTTTGTGCTCTTCCCTGTGGTCATAGTCTAAATCTATTACCTTTAACAGCTTCTTAAATCTTTCCTGAGAACAGGGAAAAAATCCGTCCATCCAAATTTTCATTTTTCCCTTGCCATATCTGTACTTAATCCTTAATATGTTATCATCTGAATTCACACAATCACCCCAAAATCGCTTAAGCGTTTTTCAGCAAACCTGACATACCACTGCTTGTCTAATTCTTCCGGAATCGTCACGTCATTCACAACGTCATTAAATATAAAACAATGCTGCGGAGAATTCTGAATTTTAGCGGCCCTTCCTGTTTTAGCGTGAACCTTTCTCACTCCCGGAGCCGCCTGATTCTTCGAAGCAAAAACCCTTATACACTTTTCTTTTATGGGCTTATCTCCATAAAGAATATGCGTGTATTTGCTGCTGATTTTCGCTATAAGCTGAAATTCTTTTAATTCGTCACACCAATTTATAGTATTTTCAACAGCCACACCCATTCTCATATAGTTCGTCAATGCTTTATTAATAATAGGCAAATCATAATCCAACTCCGAAAGCTCCTTGACATAAAGCCCTTTGGCTTTATAATGCCCTTCGCTGTCAATTATCAGATAGTTGTTTACGTCCTTTTGATAAATCTCCCTGTACTCGTCAAATTCCAACTTCAGCCCTGTCCGCTCTTCCCACTCATGGGCAATATCATCAATTTGATTAAAAAACTCATCCTCATTTTTGCCCTGCGGCTTCTTCACAAGCACACCATCCGTATTTGACTGTATAATTTCACAGTAAGGTTCTAAATGCTCCATTAAATCTAACAAAAGAAGCTGACCGTAAACACAAACATTGTTTGACATAAGTGGGTCATATAAAGCGTTGTTTTTATCCTTAAGCACGCCGTATGTACTGTTGAGCACCAGCTTCAGCGGCCCCTGAAGCGAATTCTTTTCGGCTTTGTATTTAAGTCTCCGATTATAGATGTCAACAAACTTTTGCGGATCTGCAATGTTTCGGCTGTGTAAATTATACCGAATCATCAATGACGGATACAGAGAAGCCACATCCATATTTATAAAATAACCCTTGCCGTGATATTTCGGCAATGCTCCGTGAACACCGCCCCAGCCGAATTGATGAGGAACCCCGGCAACGTCAATTTTTAAATTGTTATCCTTTCCATAGTGTCTGTTTTCAACATTTTTATACCAGTCAACAACACTTTTATATTTTTTAATTTCCATTGTTTTCGGAAAACTTATCATAAATTCGTCATCGTGTTCCTGTTTTTTAGCATTAAGTATCATTGCAGTAAGCTGTGGGTTTGTTCTGTCAAGCAGTGTCAGGTCAAGCCCTCTGCCC
>JAJQCI010000186.1 GCA_021202835.1 Clostridiales bacterium
TATTGTTATATGATAAACTCTATGTAGTGTATCGGAATTTAAAAAAAACTAAATAATATTCCAAAGGAGGTGCGTCATCATTAATATTTCAGAATTATCCTGTAAGAATAAAAACGGTAAACCATTGTATGGTACAGCTGCCATATTACACCGTATGTTTACCAAAGAAGAAGACTTTGATGATTCCTATGACAAAGAAGCCGATATGGCTGAATGTTTAAGAATAATCAAAGAAAACGGATATTGGTCGTTTGATGAATAAACCGTATAAAAAAGGTAAGCCGATAACTTACCTCTTAAACCTTTGGAACATTGTTTAATTCTCTTTTAATAAAAGCTAAAGACAACGCCGAGCCAAGCCCATAATGGGAAGGTGTAACGACCGGACACGGAGTAACCAATAATTATTGGTTAAAGGCACGGTCTGAACTTACAGGTGACTGTGAGAGTTATGCAAAAATGACATAACCCGTATTTATACGAAGTAACAAATTTGAGATATAAGCAAAAATATTTATTCTATGGAAATAACTAATGACTATCACAAAACTATTAGTTCTGAAACCCCGTTCAAATATTTAAGTTATATTTCCTCTTCTCCAAACAAAGAGCTATAGTTGCTCGTTAAACAATACAAAAGAGGAGATGGTAAAATATTTGCCCGGCTGTGGAGTAATCCGCAGTCTGTAACTCCGTAAATTCGGCGAAAGTCTTTATCTTTTATTGCAAAAAAAATAACCACTCGGATTAATTAAAACCCGAACGGCGCTGTTGTAAATTATTTGATTAATTCGATAGATTTGATTTCGTTGGCATTGAAACGCACCGGAAGGTCGTAAAAGCGTTTAGGGTTACTTACACGCTTTGTATCGTCAAGTACAACCGCTTCCATTCCTTCAGGCTCATTGTCTTCGGGAAAGATGTAGTCTCCGACATAACCCTCGTAAATGTCTTTTTCCGTATCTATTATGCGTACATTTTTACCCTCAAATTTTCTGAGATTCATTTTTCTACTTCTCCTTTCTCGGATAAATGTGAGTTCCTGTATTGGAATAGGTAATCATTAATTTATTGGTTTCTTTTCTGTTACCGTTTTCATCAATGTGTATACCAACATTTTTGGATGCATCGACACGTTCCTGATGCGTCCAATTTCCCTTACTGTCTATAACAGGTCTGCCTGTACAGCTTAATTCATCAACGAGCCTTTGAGCGTCATTTACATCTCCGTACAAATAACTTCTGCCGTTAATGTAGTTGCTGTGATTCCACATGTGCCGCTCTTGCTTTTGGCGGTTGACCTTTGTCAAAACCTCTCCCTTTTCAATAGCTTCTTCTATTATTTTACTGCTTTTGGATTTCTTTTTCAAGCCCTTTTTAAGCGGATACGGCGGTCCGTTTCTTACTCCCCATTTTTGACCCTTTTTACCGTGATGGCAAAGAGTAGGAGAGTAAGAGTATGTAAACGTATAGTTATAACTCCACATACATTACCCCCTTGTGCCCAACTGTTTTCTTCTTGCCGCATTAAGGGCGGTGTTTCTTGCCATAATTTCACGGCGGCTTTTTTTCTTAGGCTTCTGAGATTTAATGCTGCATACCTTGATTATTGTAAGCCGCCTGTTTAAGTGCCAGTTTTCACATTCTATGGGTATGTTCAGCGTTAACATCCAATAATATATAAGCTCCGAGGTTGTTTTCTCTCTTGAAGGCCTGCCCTTTGGTGTTCCCGAAAAATAGGTTGCCGTCATATCCGCATTAATATAGTCATTTATCTCCTTAAAATTTGCCGCTGTTAAATTGCCGTAGACCTCAGGTTTTACATTTTCCGTTAAAGTCATACATCTTATATAGTCTATAGTCTCTTCCATTGTTTTCCGCTCACGGTCAAGAAACACCTTACACCATTTTGCTTCCCATTTTGAAAGAGATACCAAAGAATGCTCAAGCTCCAAAGTCTGCCCATCGGTGTAAACGAATTCCTGCTTTCTTTCGTTCCACAGCTCTCCCGTCGGTATATTTATGCGGAGCATTTTATGCCTTCGGTATAATTCCGTTTACAAAAGCGGCAGCGGCGCCTGCGTCTGTCGAAAGCTCTATAAACAGCTCCGAATAGGCGTTTGTCTGTGAAAAAGCTTCCGAAAGCTCCTCCGATTTTATAAATCTTCTGCCGTCATCGCTTTTCTCACCGTAGGCCTTGAGTATTATTTCCTTGAATATTTTTACGATTGACGGCGTATCCTGAGCTGCTATAATTTTATTTATTTTATCGGTAAGTCCTCCCGTTGTTGTCATTTCCATTTCCATAGCTTCCGCCCTCGAAAGATTGAAATAAAAATCTTCCGTACGTTCCTTGTCGTTAAAATCTGTATATGTAATGGTCTTTTTAATCATTATTAAATCTCCTTTCGAATAAAAAAAAGAGCCGCATAGCCTATTTTATAACCAAGCGGCTCAAAGTTATATTAAAATCAAGCTGCCATTAATTCGATAATTTCCGAAGGTAAAGGCAGTCTGGGTTCTGCCGCTGCACTGCCGTAAAGAATTTCCTCCAATGCGGCAAGCTTTGCTGCGGCCGTCTTTGTCGAATCGATTACTATTGTAGCCGTAGGCTTATAGTCGTCACTTACCTCAACGGGAGTTGTCGAAAGCTCCCAGGAGAATGTAATTGCTTCGGGGGTGTCGTTAATCGTCTGATAGCTCTTGTCTGTAGGCGAAGCCAGTGCGCCGTAGATAAGGTGAATCTTATATCCGTAGTCATCGGCTTCCACATCGTTGCCCAGAGTTGTTGTGTATGCCATACCGAAAGTCTTTCTCTTTTGCTGCCCGATAGTCACACCTGTGGCAATTTCCGCCGAACCGTCACATTCCGCAAATTCATCCGGATATGTATACGCCTCAACCGTTGCTTTGAATTCTTCCGTCGACAAAAGATTTAAATATTTAATGTCATCGGCATACAGCGCCGTAGGCTCTGCCCCTTCGGGGCTTTCCGTTACTCCCGTAAGTCCGTTCCATGCTACACCGGTTTTATAGTTTCCGTCATCGTCCGTAGGGTAAAGAACACCCTTTTTGGTACCTGTTTCATAAAATCTTTCTCCTGTTTTATCCCAAACGAGTTTTGACATAGTTTAAATGCCTCCTTTATTAATTTTTATAAAAAATATTAAAGCCCCAGTGATTCAGGTTATCCGCACTGTAGCTTCTGTCAAATCCGCACATAGGCAGCTCCAGAATAGCCTCGGGAATCTCCGAATCGGGGTCCTTGCTTATAAATGTTAATGTGTAGCTTTTTGCTTTCAAATAATGTCGGTCATCTGCATTTCTCATATTAATATCATTAAGACTGTATACAATGCAGGGGTAAATCATCTTAAAGCTTTCGGGCGGCTGAAAATATACATTTTCCGACCCTAAGATATTAACGAGAATTCCGTGAAGCTCAAGCCTGCTGTTCATTGTAAACACCTCCTATGTTAAGTATAAGCCTCGGATATGCGACTTCAACACTGCTGACCTTCCACTTTGCCCCAAGCCACTCTGCATATCTCATCGTGTGAAAATGCTCATAAGCAAAAGGGTCCGCTACAATACTTATTTTATTGCTTATGTTTAAATCGTCATTAAGCCCCTGCCCGTTTTCCCACCGTCTTGTAAACTGAAGTACATCTCCGAAATATTTTCTTTCGGTTATGACCTCCTCCCAAACTCCGGGAGATGTTTCGGTGGTTTCTCCGTAACCTATACTGCCGTAAAATTTAGCCATTTTGAATTTTCACCTACTCATAAACCACCGTCCGTATTTTGTTTCCCTCCGAATCCAAAATGAAATCTCCGCCGGAATCCAGAAGATTCATTCCTGTTTCATATGTTTCCAAAATTTCCGATACTTCCGGCAAATAAGGGTCTGTTTCTTCACTGCCGTAAAGCATTTCTTCTATAATTTGCAAAACATTAAATATTCCGGCCTCCTTAAATTTCAAAGAATCCAACACAAACGTTGCCGTAGGCTTACAGCCGCTTATTTCAACAGGCGTTGTTGAAATTTCATAGCTGAGCGTAATGGGTTCGGGGCTGTCGTTAATCGTCTGATAGCTCTTGTCTGCAGGTGAAGCCAGTGCGCCGTAAATTAAATGGGTTTTATAGCCGCAGTCATCGACCTCAATGTCATTGCCCAGAGTTGTTGTGTATGCCATACCGAACATCTTTCGTCTCTGTTGGCTTATAGTTACGCCTGCGGCAATTTCCGCCTTTCCGTCGCACTCCTTAAATTCATCCGGACAGCTGTAAGCCTCGATTGTCGCCTTAAATTCTTCCGTCGACAAAAGATTTAAATATTTCATATCATCGGCATACATTGATGTGGGCTCTGCCCCTTCAGGGCTTTCCGTTACTGCCGTAAGTCCGTTCCAAACAAACCCGACAGGATATGCCCCTGTTTTGTCTATGGGATAAAATACGCCCTTTTTAACGCCTGTTTCATAAAACCTTTCGCCCGTTTTATCCCAAACAAGTTTGGCCATATATCAAACCTCCTCTCTTTAATTTTCTCAAAAAAAAATAAGCGCCTAAAAAAGACGCTTTTCAGAAATTATATTGCAGTTTTTTACATTTTATAGTATAATGCAATTGTTGCCGTTCCATTCTGGCTTCAGAAGGGAGGTGTCCGTGGTATGTCAAACTACATATTCTTTCCTCAATTGTATTCTACCATATTCACATTTAAATTTCAAGAGGTATTTTTATTTTTTTTATTTTTTTTATTTTTTTATTCCTCTTCTGCATATTCTTCACCGGTAATTTCCTCATATTCATCTTCCGTAATCCACCCCTTGACCACGGCGTTGCTGACACGTGAAATATCCCAAAGTCCTGTTTTATAATATTTTTTTACCTTGCTGTAGTTTGTACTCATAATTTCACCTCACAAAACATTGCTTTATATTCAATATCAGAACGAAG
>JAJQCI010000274.1 GCA_021202835.1 Clostridiales bacterium
ACTGAATGGAAGAATTTGCTATTCATCTTGTTATACTAACTAAATGACATTGCCTGCTGAACTGTTACATTAATTATCAGTCCTCATATTCATCGTCGTCGTCATAATATTCGTCATCATCATAATCGTCATAATATTCGTCGTCATAGTCGTCGCCGTATTCATATTCATATTCGTCGTCATATTCATCATCTTCTTCATACTCTTCATCATAATCATAGTCGTTATACTGGTCATGATGTCTGTTTTCATAATAATAAAGTTCACGGCGAAGCTTTTCTTTTTCAGCTTCTCTTGCGGCTTCTTTGGCTGCTTCGGCTTCTGCCTCAAGTCTGGCGTCCTTTTTAGACTTAATAACAAGGCCTATAAGGGCAATAACTATAAGCAGGGCAACAAGCCCGAATACAGAAAGCACAACCAGCGCAAAAAGAGTATCCTCGTTAAGCTCGAACATACTAAAGCCCGTGCTTTCCTCTGCTGCTTCCGGCTCTTCTTCAGGAGCTTCCGTTGCCACAAAATTATATTCGGCAACCGCAACAGGCTCTATAAGGTTATATGTGTTTGAGAGAACATTTAAAATATCTCCCTGTGTGGCTTCTTCGCTGCAGCGGAGAGAGTCTCCCCTGAAGCTTACAAGATCACAGCTTATTGCAAGGGCAACAGCCTTGTCATATTCGTCCTTATTGTCGTTTATATTGTAAAGACCCAAATAATATTCCGTATTCTCGGGATAATAATTGTGCTTAATAAGGTTCAAAAGAGTACCGCAGGAAGCGAGAAGCTGGCCGTTTGTCAGATTTCCTTCGTTTTCTATGGCGAGATCTTCCAAAACCTCCCAAGAGTCCTTTTTGAGCATATTTGAAAGAACATCCATATACGCCGAAACACTTAAGCTTTCGTCAACGTCAAGCTCCGCCGCAGACATAAAGCCTCTTGTCAGAAAGCTTGTAATTCTCTGTTTTTTAGCCTCTCCGTAGTTTGAAAGCTGTGAATATGTCGTTGTGACATCCTGTATTATATAATCTCCCGGTTCTACCGTTGAGAAAAGGAGAACCTTGTTGTTTTCGTCATACTTTCCGCCTATGTTTTCAACGCTTGAATCTGTTGTCATATAGCAGGCCGGTGTTTCATAGTCGGAATAGAAGCCGAAATATACAGGCGCCGGCAGCTCATCTATTACAGCGCCGTTTTCACCGGTAAAGGTTATTGTGTGGCCGTTTGCTGTTTCGGCAAAGGTTATTGTAAGAGAGCCGTATTTATTGAATATCTCCTCAAGGTCGTCTGTTTCCGCCTGAACAATATGAAGGTTGTCACCGGTTAAAACAGTCAGCCTGTCCATATCTGAAAGCTCATTTAAAATATCCTTATTCAAAACAACATTTATGGGCTCGTCAAAGTCAAAGCCCGAAACATCAACTCTGGCCGTGGGCAGAACATCTCTCAGAAGCCCTATGTTGGCGTCTCTGAAAAGCCCTACCATTTCATCTGAAAAACTCTTAACCTCTCCGTTAAGCCCCGAAACAGCCTCGACGTTTATCTCCGCAGTGTTGTCCTTTCCGTAAAAAGCCCTGTAGCAGTAGGCCGATGAGGCAAATTCTATATATTTTGCTATAACCTCTCTTGACTCGTCGGAGGGCTCCGGATAGTCGGCTATAATATCGTTAATTTTCTGAATATACTGGTCTTTGTCGTTAAGCCTTGCAAGCTCCGTATAGTCAATTGAGCTTTCTATTGCGTTTCCGTTGTCAACCTCGTCAAGTTCTCTTTCTTCGTGAGAGGCCACAGCCTCAGCAGAGTCGGAGGTTGCGTTTCCCCATGAAAGGCCGCTGTAGTCCTCCGGGTTTCCGTCTCCGTCATAGAACAGAATATCCACAAGTGTTGCCATATAGTCGGAATTTATGAAATATCCGCTGTCTCCCGACCTTAAGCCCCCGGGCAGGGTAGCCATGGTAAGGCTTTCCGTTGTTAAAACAGGGAAGAAGGGAGTATATTTAAGGGCATCGGTAACCGTCATATTTGTTTTAACATATGTTAAGAATGTTTCCACATAGTTGTTTATGTTTTTTAAAATAGCTTCTGTAGATAAAGCCTGTTCAAGAAGGGCCTCAAGGAAAAGCTGCTGAACCTGAACTCTGTCTACGTCGCCGTTTGTATACTGTCTGTAACGAACAAGCCCCATAGCCTGATAGCCGTCAAGCGTCTGAAGACCTGCCGTAAGGTTTATATACAAATCCTGCGTTGCATCGGTATAATACATATTTTGGGGAACATCTACCGTAATTCCCCCTATGTCGTCAACGATCTTCTGGAAGGCCTCCACATTTATTGTAATATAGTAGGAAATCTGAGGTATTCCCAACATTTCCTCAAGCTCTTCGGTAAGATATTTGTCGCCGTCATCTCCGCCCCATGAGTGAACTGCGTTTATCTTCATGGTTTTCGGCGCATAGTGACCGTCATTTTTCATCTCGTTATAAAGCCCGTCGCTTAAGGTTACATAAGTGTCTCTGGGTATTGAAAGGGCGTTTATTTTTCTTGTATTTTTGTCAAAGCAGGCTACAATTATAACGTCGGATAAGGCTTCGTCCTGGTCTACGCCGTAAATTCCGAAGAATGTCTTATCGGGAATGCTTCCCAAAATGTTTGCCTCGGCGAGCTGCTGCTCTGCCTTTTCCTCTTCTGTCATTGAAGCGTCCGCCAGAGCGGCGTCGGCAGCGGCAGAAGCGTCCGCCAGAGACTGCTCCAAAGCCAGCTCCTGTTCGTTTTTCTCGCTTGCCACAATGTTTTTGTTTTCGATTATTTTTGACCTCATATATAAACCGAACCAGGCGCCCATAGCTATAACATATACCAAAAGTATAACGAGCACTATGCCTACAAACTTAAAGGAATTTTTCATTCCTGATTTTTTTGCCTTCTTCTTCTTTTCATAATGACGATTATTTTTTTTGCCTCGCATTTTTTATTCTCCTGTTAATAAATACTATGCCAATATATTTATACACAGCCCGGGCCGCATACATATAACAGCCGGCGCCTTGCCGTTTTCTTTAAAATTGTTAATTTCCTGTAGAATTTTGCTTATGAATTAAGCCAAACTAAAGTATACCAAAAAAAAAGACGTTTTACAAGTCCTATTTCAAAGAAAAATATTAAAATTTGCACCGTTCGGGGCTGTTTTTTGCCTTAGCCTTCCGAAGCTGTCTGTTTTTGGAAATTTTTACCTTGCTGCACCATAAATATTGCATAAATAAAACACTGCCGCAAAGATTTGTCAACAGTGTTTTTGATTTTTTATATGAAATTGAGCAGGTCTGTAAGCCGGGTTCTGTCTTGGATAATCATCTGTCTTGAATTATCGTCACCGATAAACTAAAGCGATCTGTACCTGAAACGGGACGAGCAGCCCCTTACGGCGTAGCCGCATGTTTCTTTTCGATCTTGCTCCGAATGGGGTTTACAGAGCCTCTTTCGTTGCCGAAAAAGCGGTAAGCTCTTACCTTACCTTTCCACCCTTACCTTTTAAAAAAGGCGGTTTATTTCTGTTGCACTTTCCTTAGAGTCGCCTCCACCGGACGTTATCCGGCATTCTGCTCTGCGGAGCCCGGACTTTCCTCACCTGAATCGGCGCGATTATCCGACCTACTCAATATTTCATCTGCTTTTACTGCTTTTACGGAAACAATTCTCTTTCCCTCAATTTTTTCCGTTTCGAAAAACCAGCCGCAGAACTCCGTGCTGAATTTTTCGGAATTGTCTTCGGGAATATAGCCCATACGGGCAATCATATAGCCTCCCATTGTGTCAACGTCTTCCTCATCGAATTCATCTGTTTCAAGCTCCTCCGAAACATCCTCAAGTGAGGCCGTGCCGTCTATGGTATAGCTTCCGTCGGCGTTTTTGCTTATATCGGGAATTTCGTCAACATCATATTCGTCCAAAATATCTCCCATAACCTCTTCAACAATATCCTCCATTGTGACAATACCCAAGGTTCCGCCGTATTCATCAACAACAACGGCAAGATGGATTTTCTGCTGCTGCATTTCTTCAAAAATTTCATCGATTTTTTTGTTCGTAGGCACAAAAAACGTAGGCTTTAAAAGACGCTTCAGATTAAACTTCGAACGAGGCGTCCTTCTTAGATAATATCTCATAAAATCCTTTGTGTTGAGTATGCCTATGATATTGTCTATATTTTCCTCATAAACGGGAATTCTGGTATACTTCTTATAAAGTATAACCTTTTTTATGTCTTCCAATGTACAGTTTACGGGAAGAGACACTATTTCCCTTCTGTGGGTTAAAATATCTTCCGCCGTGGTATCATCCATAGCGAAAACATTTTCTATCATTTCTCTTTCGTTTTCGTCTATTGTGCCTGTTTCTTCTCCGCTTGAGAGAAGCTGCTGAATTTCGTCCTGTGTATCCTCCTCGATTTCGAAGTCGTCCGGATCAAGGTCATATTTTGAAATTCTGAGGCTTATACTGTGAATTATTTTAACAAGCGGATAAAGCACAAAAGCCGTAATCTTAAGAACAAACCCGAATGTAACAATATACCACACGGGGTTTTTAAGGGCTATGTTTCTGGGTATAGAGCCGCCGAAAAGGGCGAATATAAAAGCCAAAATAACCGTAACCGCCAAAAACGCAGCATATGCCGCCGGAGTAAGGCCGCCCTCACCGTAAAACACCCCGGGCAGCGCCCTGAACAGGCCTATAACGTTTGCATAGGTCATTATACCCGAAAAAAGAAGTATAATAACACTCATAAGACTGGCGGCTGAAATGTAGAAGCTGCCGTTTGTTTTATATTTTTCAACCTTTTCTCTTATTTTATCGTCCTCTATGTCATAAGCCAGCCTTCCGACCTCCAAAAAGCTTATAGACTGAGAAACGGTTTTAATCACAAATCTGTATATAACCATTAAAGTGATAATTATGTAGTAC
>JAJQCI010000138.1:0-3935 GCA_021202835.1 Clostridiales bacterium
CGTAAAAGTAAATTATTTATAAATTAAAGATATTATACCACAGAATTTTAATTTGTGAATACTTTAATAGTCAATAATTTAAAAATTATTATTATGTGCGGTATATTTTTCTTTTTTCCGTCCATAATATGTTTTGTAGCAGGATATTAACTGTTTGTTTTTATTCCGTTATATTATTTCGGCAGCTTCCCCCGGTTTGCCGATTTAATACATATTCACAGGCTTCGGCAAAGCCGCCGTTGTTGCAGTCTTTCTTTGTAATGTACTTTGCAGCATTTTTACAGCCTTCAACTGCATTTGCCACGGCCATTCCCAAACCTGCATATTCTATCATTTCAATGTCGTTTTGATTATCACCTATGGAAGCAAAGGCGCTGACCGGTTCGTTCAATATTTCGGCAAGCTCGATAAGAGCCGTGCCTTTGTTTTTATTTTTAGCTTCAAATTCAAAAAGATCATCGGAGGAATAAAACATTTCGGCGTTTATATCACTGCCCAGTTTTTTT
This sequence comes from Clostridiales bacterium, assembly GCA_021202835.1. GTDB lineage: Bacteria > Bacillota > Clostridia > Lachnospirales > CAG-274 > JAJQCI01. The sequence goes on from JAJQCI010000138.1 coordinate 507, forward strand.
ATAACCTCTTCATATGCTCCGTAAAGCAGTTTATGTTCACCTATCATTATTATTTTCTGAACCTCGCCAACCATGATTGATTTTAGGTCGTCGACTTTATTCAGCTTTAGAGATGAATTCTTAGCATATCTTTTTGTTATATAGGTAATGTTTTCGGTATACAGTTTACCGTTGCTGTAGCAAAGTGTGTTAGGAATTATTTTAGTAACTATATCGCTTATTTTGGCAGCTGTTTTGTTGTCCAAAAGATATTCTCTTAAAACCTTTTTGCTCTTTGCTTCATAAATTCGGCAGCCGTTATAGGCGATTATGTAGTTGCCTTCATAGTCAAGTTCCAATTTTTCGGCATATATATCAAGAGACATGTTTGATCTTCCGCTTGATATTATAACCTTGATTCCGGCATCTTTAAGCTTTCTGAGAGCTTCTGTATTTTCGTCGGGAATAGACTTGTCCCATCTTAAAAAGGTATTGTCCAAATCCATAACCAAATATTTTATCATAAATTTTCCCCCTGATATTTAGTGAGAGGTAATAGCCCTTTGAACAGCCTCGGTTTCTTCCTTTGAAAGTCTGTATCTTTTGTCGTTTTCATCACCTCTGCCTTTTCTTACCGGTTTAAGATATGTATAACTTCCCTGTCTTGTGTAAATGCCTGTTATTACAAAACCGCTGTATGTATTGTCAAGGAGAGCTATTGAAAATGACAAGTCTCCGCCTACATCTGAAAATGGATTGTATCTTACAACACCTATTCTTTGAAGTGTAAATTTCAGTTTGCTGTCTACTTCCTCCATTTTAGCCAGAATGTTAAGCTCCTGTTCTTCTACAACTCTGCTTTTCTTTATAAAATCCACAAACAGCTTTTCAAGGTTCATCTGTGAATATTGAGAACCCATAAAGTCATCTATTTTTGTTGTTATTTTTTTCTGTTTAACCATAACTGAAATTAGTATTATAAACAGAATAATAAATCCTATAATCAAACCTCCCATAACTCCCATCATAAAATAAGGGTTTTGTATTGTTGTTAATATGTAATTATTCATTTACAAATTATCCTCCGTAGGCGACGCTACCCTTAATAAGGTTATAGAAGCCGTCAATCTGTTCATCGGAATAAAACTCAATTTCCAGCTTTTTTTTCTTGCCGACTTTTTTTATATGTACCTTTGCGCCTAATATCGACCTAAGCTCATTTTCAACATAAGCATAGGTTGTATCAATTTCTTTTTGACCTCTCTTGTTTTCCTTTACAACCTGTTCTTCAACTTCCGCAACAAGTTTAACCATTTCTTCGGCTTTTCTTACTGAAAGCTCTTCTTTGACAATTCTGTCTGCAAATTCATACTGCAGGTCTTTATCCTCAAGAGCAAGAAGTGCCTTACCGTGACCTGTTGTCAGCTTTTTATCATTTATAATCTTTAAAACTCTTTTATCAAGCTTTAATAGACGCATGGAGTTTGCAACTGTGGAACGGTTTTTGCCTACCTTCTTTGCTATTTCCTCCTGACTTAATGAAAATTCTTCATTAAATCTTTTATATGTCATTGCTTCGTCAACAGGATTTAAGTCTTCTCTTTGAATATTTTCTATAAGTGCTGTTTGAAGGGCTTCAAGCTCATTATAATCTCTTATTATAACGGGAACCTTGTCAAGCCCTGCCTGTCTTGCTGCTCTGTAGCGCCTTTCGCCGGCTACAATTTCATAAAATTCGCCGTCTTTGGTAACAATAAGCGGTTGTATTATACCAACTTGTTTTATACTCTCAGCCAGTTCGTCAAGACTTTCGGAATCAATCTTCCTTCTTGGCTGTTTTTTATTTGGTTCTATTTTCATTATATCAATTTCAACAACACCGTTTTCAGAGCTTCCGGAGCTATTTTCCGGTTTGTCGTCTTCTCCCGTATCAATTAAAGCACTCAAACCTCTTGCGTTAAAACCCCTTCCTAATCCTCTCTTGAAATCTGCCATAAATTAACCACCCCTTTTTATTATCTCTTCCGCCAGTCTTTCGTATGCCAAAGCTCCCTTCGAATGTTTGTCATAAATGTTAATTGGTACGCCGTGACTTGGCGCTTCCGTTAATCTTATGTTTCTGGGTATAATTGTTTTAAAGGATTCTTTATCTAAAACATTTTTTACTTCTTCAACAACCTGCGCCGAAAGATTTGTTCTGGAATCATACATTGTAAAAATTACTCCGTCTACTTTAAGAGTCTTGTTAAGCTTCTTTTTAACAAGACTTATTGTGTAAAGAAGATCCGAAAGACCTTCCATGGCATAATATTCACACTGTAAAGGAACTAAAACTCCATCTGACGCTGTCAGGGCGTTTAACGTAAGTATGTTAAGCGAAGGAGGACAGTCTACTATTATGTAGTCATATTCATTCTTTATTTCCTGCAAAACATCTTTGAGGAGATATTCTTTTCTTGAAAAATTAATCAGCTCAATTTCAGCTCCTGCCAGTTCTCTGTTGGCAGGGAGAATATCCAAATTTTCAATGCAGTCTGCCTTTATTTTTGTTTCTGCAAATTCCGATTCTCCCGTTAGGAGAGTATAATATGAGTTTTTTCTATTCCATAGCCGCTTGTTGAATTTCCCTGAGGGTCGGAGTCTATAAGCAAAACTCTTTTTCTCGCTTCTGCAAGATAAGCCACTAAATTTATAGCTGTTGTTGTTTTGCCTACGCCGCCCTTTTGGTTGGCTAATGCATATATTTTACTCATTACATTCAAAGTCCTTTCAAATGTTCCACGTGGAACATCTTAACCTTATTCCACGCCGTATAATTTTCTGTAATCAATCATTTTGTCTAAATATTTTTTGTCAACATCAAGGCTGCCGTTTTTTATAGAGTCTATGATATCTGCCACAGAGGAAATATTATATACCTTGATTCCGAATTCGTCATTTACTTCCTGAACTGCCGATTTATCTCCTGTTTTGCCTTTTTCCATTCTGTCTATGGAAATAACAACACCTAAAATATCAACATCAGCAGCAGACTGAATAACAGGCAGGGTTTCACGAATTGCAGTTCCGGCTGTGATAACGTCTTCTATAATAAGAACCTTGTCGCCGTCCTTAAGCTGATGGCCTACGATAACGCCGCCCTCGCCGTGATCCTTGGCTTCTTTGCGGTTAAAGCAGTAGTCAACATTGACTCCCATTTTAGCAAGGCCTATAGCTGTTGCTACACAAAGAGGAATACCCTTGTAAGCCGGTCCGTAAAGTACATCAGGCTTTAAGCCTGCTTCTGCTATACACTGAGCATAGAATTCTCCCAGCTTCGCAATCTGCTCGCCTGTTCTGTAGTTTCCTGTATTTACAAAATAAGGGGCCTTTCTTCCGCTTTTCAAAGTAAAGTCACCGAAAGTCAAAACTCCAGATTCATACATAAAATTAATAAAGTCATGTTTGTTC
>JAJQCI010000138.1:3945-4906 GCA_021202835.1 Clostridiales bacterium
ATAATTTTTTCGGAATAAATACAAGTGATTTATTATAAACTTTCCATCTGATTCAATAAATCTGCGAAAACTTCCATAGCATTTTCGACAGGCTCCGGCGTACTGATATCGACTCCTGCAATTTTTAAGAGTTCAATTGAAAAATCGGAGCTTCCGCTTTTTAGAAATTTAATATAGTTTTCTGCACCGTTCTCCTCTAAAATTTTTTTGGAAAGTGCTATGGCGCATGAATATCCTGTTGCATACTGATATACATAGAAGGCAGTGTAAAAATGAGGTATTCTCATCCACTCATAACAGATTTCATCATCAAGCTCTATTCCGTCGCCGAAATATTTAATATTAAGCTGTCTGTAAACCTCTGTGAGAGTTTCGAAGGTTATTGCTTCACCTCTTTCAGCCATTTCGTGGGCTGTCAGTTCAAATTCGGCAAACATTGTTTGCCTGAAAAGAGTTCCTCTAAACTGCTCCATAAAGTAATTTATAAGATAAGCTCTTTGATTTTTATCTTCTGTTGTTTTAAGAAGATATTCCATAAGAAGAGCCTCATTTACTGTCGAAGCTACCTCGGCCACAAATATAGTATAATTTCCGTATATATAGGGCTGGTTTGTCCATGTGTAGTGGCTGTGCATAGCGTGCCCCATTTCATGAGCCAGTGTAAACATAGAATTAACGTTTCCGTCATAATTCATAAGTACATAAGGATGAGTACCGTAGGAACCCCATGAATATGCTCCGCTTCTCTTTCCTTTGTTTTCATATTTGTCAATCCAGCCGCCCTCTAAGCCCTCTTTAAATGTATTAATATATTCATCGCCCATTGGCCTAAGGGCTTCAGTTACCGTTTTTTTGGCTTCTTCAAAATCTATTTTTATATTGGCATCCTCAACAATAGGTGTATATAAATCACAATAATGAAGCTTGTCAACCTTAAGTCTTTCCTTTCTTATTTTAATAT
>JAJQCI010000194.1 GCA_021202835.1 Clostridiales bacterium
GCCCATGTTGACCATGGCAAAACCCCCCTTGTTGACGAGCTTTTGAAGCAGAGCGGAACCTTTCGTTCCAACCAGGTCATAAGAGAAAGAGTTATGGACTCGGGGGATATAGAGAGAGAAAGAGGAATCACGATTCTTTCAAAAAACACCTCCGTTTATTATGACGATGTTAAAATAAACATTGTGGATACTCCCGGTCATGCCGACTTCGGCGGAGAGGTTGAGCGAGTTTTAAAAATGGTAAACGGCGTCGTTCTTGTTGTAGACGCTTTCGAGGGGGCTATGCCTCAGACTAAATTTGTGCTTAAAAACGCCCTGTCTCTGGGCCTGCCCGTTGTTGTCTGTGTAAACAAAATCGACCGCCCGGAGGCCCGTCCCGATGAGGTTGTTGACGAAATTTTGGAGCTTTTCATAGAGCTTGACGCAAACGAAGAGCAGCTCGATTCTCCCTTTGTTTTCGCCTCCGCAAAGGAAGGCAAAGCCGGAGCAACCTTTGAGGAAGCCATGGCGGCAGAGGATATGAAGGTTCTTTTCGACACAATTGTGGAGCACATTCCGGCGCCGGAGGGCGATGACGAAGCCGGCCTTCAGATTCTTGTTACAACAATAGACTACAATGAATATGTGGGAAAAATAGGCATAGGCAAGGTTGAAAACGGCGTCATAAGAACAGGCGACGAGGTGGCCATAGTAAACCACCACGACCCCGACAAGATGGAAAAAATAAAGGTAACAAAGCTTTATGAATTTGAGGGCCTTGAAAGAATAGAAATCAAAGAGGCCTCAGTGGGCTCCATTGTAGCCGTTTCCGGTATGCCCGAAATTCACATAGGCGACACAATCACCTCTGTGGCCAACCCCATGCCCCTTGAATACAACAAGATTTCAGAGCCCACACTGGCTATGACCTTCAGCGTAAACGACAGCCCCTTCGCAGGTCAGGAGGGCAAGTTTGTAACAAGCCGCCACCTGCGTGACAGACTCTTTAAAGAGCTTAACACAGACGTTTCTCTGCGTGTTGAAGAAACAGACGTGGCCGAATGCTACAAGGTTTCAGGCAGAGGCGAGCTTCACTTATCCATTCTCATAGAAACAATGAGAAGAGAGGGTTATGAATTTCAGGTTTCAAGGCCGGAGGTTCTCTACAAAACAGAAAACGGCAAAAAGACTGAGCCTATGGAAATCGTAACAATAGATGTTCCCGAAGAATATGTAGGGGCGGTAATAGAAAAGCTTGGCACGAGGAAAGGCGAAATGACAAATATGTCGGTTTCAAAGGACGGCTATACAAGGCTTGAATTCAGCATTCCCTCAAGAGGTCTTATAGGCTACAGAAACGAATTTTTAACCGACACAAGAGGCACTGGCATAATGAACACCCTTTTCAGCGGCTACGAGCCCTATAAGGGAGATATTTTCTCAAGAACACAGGGCTCCCTTATAGCCTTCGAAACAGGCGAATCCATTACCTACGGCCTTTTCAACGCACAGGAAAGAGGCGACCTTTTCATAGGCCCCGGCGTAAGAGTCTACAGCGGTATGGTTGTGGGAAGACACTCACGCTCAGGTGATATAGAGGTAAACGTATGCAAAAAGAAACAGCTTACAAACACACGTGCGGCAGGCTCTGATGAAGCCCTTAAGCTTGTTCCCTTTATAAATATGAGTTTGGAACAGTGTATAGACTTTATAGCCGACGACGAGCTTGTTGAGGTAACTCCCCAAAGCCTGCGTATAAGAAAGAAGCTTCTTGACCCGGTAGCAAGAAGAAAAGCACACAGAAAGTAATATATTGCGGTATTTTTAAGATTGGTTGTGGTATTTTATGGGTAAGACAAACAAAAAAACAGGCTCCTTTGTAAAACAGGCGGCTATTTTGGCGGCGGCCAGTATGATTGTAAGGCTTTTGGGCTTTGCCTACAGGGTTCCCCTTACGAATATGATAGGCGACGAGGGCAACGGCATATATGCCGCAGGCTATTACATTTATACGTTTTTCCTTATTTTAAGCTCCTCGGGTCTGCCGGCGGCCATTTCTAAGATGATTTCCGAAAAAGTGGCTCTGGGTGAATATAAAAACGCCGACAAAATTTTCAGGGTTTCACTTATTACAGCGGGAACTCTGGGCCTTATAGGCACGGCGATTATGTTTTTCGGCGCCGAATGGCTTGCTTCCGTTATAGGTAGCCCCAGAAGCGTCTACACACTTATAAGCCTTGCCCCTACAGTGTTTATATGCGCCATAATGTCGGTCTACAGAGGCTGGTTTCAAGGCCTTAACACAACCGTTCCCACTGCGGTTTCACAGGTTGTGGAACAGATTTTCAACGCTTTCTTCAGCGTTTATCTTGCCTGGCTTTTGATTGGCTATGGTGTTGAGATGGGCGCTGCCGGCGGAACAATGGGAACGGGAATAGGTGCCCTTGCCGGGCTTATTGCCATTGTTATATTCAGCTTTGTCACAAAAAAACATTACAGGGCGATTTTCTCAGACGACAGAGGGGGCTACGCCGTCGAAGAAGGACGGCAGATTGCCGCAAGACTTTTTAAGACCGCTGTCCCAATTATAACGGGAACGGCTATTTTCTCAATGACAAACCTCATAGATATGAAAATCGTTATGTCAAGGCTTGCCGCAAGCGGAGCATTTACCTCTCAGGAGGCCGACATTCTCTACGGCCAGCTGACAGGAAAGTATGTTACCCTTACAACCCTGCCGGTATCCATTTCAACCGCCCTTGCCACTGCGGTTCTTCCCAATATCGCCGCCAGTATGGCCATTCACGACAAAAAGGCTGTAAAGGCAAAGGTAAACACATCTCTCAGGCTCACAATGACAATTTCAATCCCTGCAGCCATAGGTATGGGAGTTTTGGCAGATCAGATTCTCCGCCTTCTCTTCCCAAACTATCCCGAAGGGGGCGAGCTTCTTGCCATAGGCGCAATAAGCATAATTTTCCTTGCTCTATACCAAATAGAAACGGGAATTCTTCAGGGAATGGGCCGTGTCTATATGCCGGCTGTAAACGCCCTTATAGGCGCCCTTATTAAAATCCCTCTTAACTACATCCTTATTGTAATACCCCAAATAAACGTAAAGGGAGCTGTAATAAGCACAATAGGCTGTTACATCGTGGCGGCGCTTCTGAATATGCTGGCTCTTAAAAAAGCCGCCGGCATAAAATATGACTTCGGCTCTATAATAATAAAGCCCCTTATAGCCTCACTGGTTATGGGCGCAGGCTGTCTGGGCTTCTATAAGCTTGCATACACCGTTCTGCCCTATAACTCTGTTTGTACAATTTTGGCTATCTTGGCGGCAATAGTCATTTTCGTTATCGTCCTTGCCCTTTTAAAAGGCTTTAAGCGTGAAGATCTTACACTTTTGCCAATGGGCGGCAAAATGATTTCAGCTTTGGAAAAATTCAATCTTATAGATTAATGTATATCTGCAATGTAAAACAAAAAAGGAAACAAAAGCCCGGGGTTCGGTTAACACCCGGGCTTCTTGTTTCCTTTTTAACTCATTACAGACTGTTTTTAATTAACAAAGTTAAGCTATCAGCTGCTTTAAAATAAGAGCAGCGTCTTTTTTGTCTACGGCGCCGTCGCCGTTTATATCGGCGGCCGCAAATTCATCCTCTGTGAGAGATGAGGAGTCTTCGGCATACCGTGCGGCGTACTGCATAATCTGTACGGCGTCGGTAAGCTCTGTTTTGCTGTTGTTGTTTATGTCGCCTACAGCGGCCGCATTAACGGCGTAAACAAGAGGATTTGTGGCCTGACCCATTAAATAAACGGTTTGCCCTGCCGAAAGCCTCAGCACGATTTCAACATTTCCCGAAGACGAGCTTCCGTCATAATATTTAAGGGAGGTATATGTTCCGTCGCTGTTCTTCTCGGCGGCGGCAATAACCTTTCCCGAGGGAACGGTTGTCACTATTGTAACTACACAGTCCTTCTTCGCCGTAACCGAACTGTGAATTCTCATGTTTTTCGTACTTCCGTCCAAAACAACGCTTGTGTTTGTGCTTGAACATTTAAGAGAATTTGTGTATGAATAGCTTCCTATCCTTGCGGAAGACGTGCCTTCGTTTACACTGAGACTGAGCACGGCATTATAGCTTATATATCCGTCGGAATAAACCGTGTTGCCGGCGCTGTAGGTGTCGCTTGTGTCCAAATCTCTGTCAGCTGTGAATGAATAAGGACACTCGGCGACAACGGCCCCTGTAACTGTTACAGCTCCGTCAACCGTCTCACAGCTTACCCTTGTGACCTCTGCCGTGCCGGGAATACTGTTGCAGTCAACAACCCCGATGGAAACAGGTGTTGACCCTGCAGAAACACCCTTAAATGTAAGAGCGGCCACAGTTGTGTCGGAATTAAATTCATATAAGCCCGAGGAAAAGTCGGTACACACAAATGCAAATTTTACAACGCCTGCTTCAAAGGGAGTTTTGCCTATCATATCCTCTTTATAATATTCGGGATTGTAAGCCACATGTTCACTTGTAATAGTAAAGTCGTTTACATTATCTGTCGCCGTATAAAGAGAACCGTCCAAGCTGACCAGCTGAGCCTCTTCGGCTGTTACGGTTTCAGGGTCATATAATACAAAGAATGTAAGATTGTTTACAGAAGCGCCGTTTTCAAAGTTCTTAAGGCTTATTGAAACAGTGCCTGTTTCGCCCTCTTCAAGAGTTATGCTGTCTGCTTCAAGACTGACGGAAGGAGCCGGTACAGGTTCTGTTTCAGCCTCCGCAGAGCTTTCCGTAGTCGGTTCTGTCGTGGCTTCTGTCGTAGTCTCCGTTGTTTCTTCCGTAGTTGTAGTCGCTTCGGTTGTGGTAGTTATTTCCGTCGTAGTTGTGGGAGCTTCTGTTGTAGTCTCCGTCGTTGTTTCGG
>JAJQCI010000349.1 GCA_021202835.1 Clostridiales bacterium
TTGGACAAAATGCACATAACAAACAAGGATAAACGCGATGTTCTGACAAATACGAACGGCGGCGACGACCAGTCATTATCCCAAGTCTCAAGAGCCGAAACGAATCAGCTTAGAAAAGCGGATATACTGCCTATTATGGCGCCTAAAAACAACTCCGATAAGTCTGTTAAGGAGGATTTCAAAAGAGCGGCTGCAAATACTGTAAGACGGGGCAGAGGGCTTGCAGCTGTTGAACGGCCGGCGGCAGTAAGGAAAAGAATTAACGATACAAGCATAAAGAATTATGAGGATATGCTGAAGAACTGCCGTGAAAAAGTGGCTTCAGATAATGTGTTTGAAAATGAGGCTGAGGATTATAATGTTTCAAAGAAAGCAAACATAGCCGCAGCACGGGCCGGAGAACGCAGGGGCTCCTTCGGAAGCGCAGCCTTTATGATTGCCGATGAGCTTAAAAGTCTGGCCGATAATATGAAAGCCAAGAGCAAAGAAATTACGGCTTTAACAAAGCTTTCAAAGGGGGAAGCCGACAAGTTTGAGGAATACCCCGAAAACTTTAAGAGGGAGACAAAGGCCTTTGCCGTGGCAAGCGCCCAGGAGCTCAGAGTTAAAAGAGACAGAGACGCCGCAAATTTTAATGCCCTTAACAAGGTAATGAGTGCCGTTGCGGGAGATGAGCCTTTGAATTTATCCGCTTCGGAGGAGGCTTATGTAAAGAATGTTTTCAGCAAGAAAAACTTAAATTATGCAGACTTTGTTAATCAGTTGGGAAATAAAGGAGTGAACAGCAGCAGTTTCGACTTTGGAAAAAAAATAATAACATTTGACAAGGCCGAGGGTATCAACAGCCTGGACGACTGGAGGAACGCAGATGACAGAACTCTCGCCGCCGCTTTTGACAATATGTTTACACCCAGCAAGAAGGATATGGATAATCTGAACAGGGCGGGCTTCGAAAACAATTATGAAACCATATATATAAACGGTGTTTTGATGTCAGATTATTACGCTCAAAATCCTTTGGAAGAAGGCAAAGACAGAAGAGCCGACGTAATGAGAAAAATTTTAAACAGAGAAGCACAGATTGACGTTTTAAGATGCGGCGACGACCTCAAACCAACGGTTTCTACCGTGCTTGCCGAAAGCCGATTCCCTCCTAAAACGGTTACAACGGGAAGAATCTTTAAAAAAACCGTCACAATAGACGAAAACAAGATGTTTAAAGATTACAACAAGGAAAATTCGATCTATAGCAGTCAAGAACGAATGCAGATTAGAGAAAAGGCCATGGATGTTATATCGCCGGAAACGCTTGTAAGAATGAGCAAGAGAAATGTTGCGGAAAATCTGGAACAGCGCTTCAATGAAAATATGCGTATTGCCGAAAATGAAATAAGAGAGCAGTTTAATCTCCAAGAGGGTACTGTGGACCCTGTTGAATATCAGCTTTTTATGATTTCACAGGGTATGGATATGAGGGATGCTTTATATGGGGACGAGGACACCGACTTTAGCAAAGAAACAAAAAATTCCCTGCGTGAATATTGGTATTCCCTTAAGACAGATCCCGACAAGGCAGATGAATATAATAAAGAACTGGTAAATATGAAGAGGACTCTTGCAAACGCTGCCCTTCACGGCGGTGATTTGGGGGAGAACGACAACATTATAGGCAATTTAGATCAAATAACATGGCTTAACAAAGCCGCTAAGGTTTTTACGGCTGACAACGGGCTCGGCAAGGGCTTGGGAAGTGAGAACGATAATAATACCATAAACAAAATTTTAAATATCACAAATGCTCAGCTGGGGATTGTGGATTATATTAAAAGCCCTGATTATATAGTGGACAAACCCTTTAATATGAAAAAACACAAGGATGTTATGTTGAATAAGCTTTATCTCGAAGGATGCAACGCAGAGATTTCGGGCAGAATGTACTCTCTTATAAATGACAGCGAGTCGTCAAAGGTATATGACAATAAATTGGAATATAATGAGACTCAGATTTACAGTATCGGCCCGAAAATATCGGCATGGCTCGGAGACAAGGGCGGCAGAAACGTGCACCTGAGTATTGATGAGGAAGGACCTTATTTAGGATTTACAGCTGAGCCGTTAGACCCGAAAAAGGTAAATGTAAGGGGCAATTCCGCGAAGCCAGTTCCGGAGATAAAGTCAGTCGAGGAGAAGTACATACAGAAGGCGGAAGAATTCGGAGAAGACATCAAAGACGGACTGAGAATGATGGGCAGACATATTGATAAAGAGGTTGAGCTTAAAGCCAAAGAAACAGCCCGGTTGGCGACTGAGGACTTTTTGAAGGTAAATGCACTCAAGACAGCAAGGGATACGGTAAAGGATGTTGTCGATAAACAAGACGAAGGCATAAAAACTGTTTTAAACAGTTTCGGAAGAGTTGTTGACGAATATAAAGAGGTTGTTGAAATTAGGGCGTCGGCAGATGTTTTAGCGGAGGAAAACTATGAAAACGAAGCCCGCGGCAAGTTCAACGCTTTCCCCGAATTTTCAACCGAACAGTATGAGTATATAGAAAACCGGGTTGAAGCTGCAAATAAAGAAAAGAATAAAAAAGAGGAGGAAATGGAAGCTCAAAAAGAAGATGCCATAAAAGAATATTCATATATCGCAGTGGATAAAATACGCAAAGAACCCATGTTTGCAGAAAGGGAAAGGCTTCTCGGATTGTATGATAACAATAAATGGACTCTTACAAGAAACAGCGCTTCCGCAAAAGTCAAGGATATATTGACAAAGGTTGAGGCCGAAAACAACGAAATATCCAAAATTAAGTCTGAAGCCGATTTAGACACCTATTTAAAAAATCACCCCACTTTAAAGAAAGCCTATGAAGCTAACCGAGACTAGGGGCGGAACGCAGCTAAGAATGTTTTCGACACCGAAAAGAAATCGATCAACACCTCGTATGAAAATGCAAAAAAAGCTTTTGATGATAAAAATGATAAGAAGATTATCGACGATGATAAGGATTTTATTTTGACCGATTTGGACAAAAAAATTGAGACCTTTGATTTTGAGATAAAGAAAGCGGCTCTTTCCTCCGCTTTGCAGGCTGAGATGGATAAAAAGGCCGAGGATCTTAGGATAGCTAATGAGAAAAAAGAGGAGGCCAATAGAAAAGAAAAGCTTGAAGCAGATAAGAAATTAGCTGAGACCGAACAGAAGGTAGCGAAAAAATGGGGCCTCGATTCTCAGGAAACAACCGCCCCTCAGCAGGAACAGCCCGAACAGCCCGAACAGTCTGTAAAAGAGGAAGAAAAAGAACAGACCGTACCGATTTCATCTGTTCAGGTAAGCGCCGTGGAAGTCACAAATCAGATTGATTTTATGTATGCCAATATGCAGCTTAAGAGTGTTTATGAGCAGAACAAAGAAGTCTTGCAGGCCGATAAGTCTAAATACAAGGGTGAAAAGATGGATGCCGAAACAGCTCTCAGAGAAAAGATTACTGAATTTATGAATTATGATTTCAGCCAAAAACTTGATAATGATGCTGTCGATCATGAGGCCAGGACCAAATTTATAGACAGAACTCTTAAAGAGAATGCCGACTTGAATCTGAATAATATCAAACCGGGTTTAGGTTTATTTGGTCTCATCAGACAAAAAGGAGATTATAAGTTTATTGCCGATTTTGAACAATTAAGCAAAGACTGCAATGCAGATGTTGAAACGCTCAGAAAGCAGACCAAAGCCGCCAACGCTATGGCCAAGACAGAAGTGGAAAAAATCGCCAACTCTTTTACCTTGAAAAGAGCAGAGAAAGCCGCCGCTCGTTTGGATCTAATTGCGACTGAGGGCAGATGGCTGAAAGACAATGCTCATACGGAAAAGTCTAAGATGTATGCTTTCTTCAAACAGGTTCAGGTGAACGCCAGAACCGCAATGGATAATGCAGAGGCAAAAAATGAAGACGGTATCGAGGCGGCCAGGAAGACAATTGTGTCTGCCTTCAGGGATGAGAAAGCTCTGGCGAGAACGGAGAAAGCAGTAAAAATAAAGGAAGCAAAGGCAAACAGCAAAGACAGTAAGGAAGCGGAAAAGAACACAGCTGTTGCTGCCTTTATGCATGACGCAATCCGCAACGGCCTGATCGATGACGGCTTCAGAAAAGATATTATGGATTTAAACCACAAAGTTAATGAGATGAGAAGACAGGTTAAACTTACCAACCAACAGCTTAAGGCAAATAGAGAAGATTTGGCTGAAAAGAAGGATCAGCTTAAAGAAACAAAAAGGGTTTTGAAGGAAAAAGAACAGGAAAAAGAAAAGGACAAGGTTAAAATGGTTTCCCTGAGTGACTTTAAGGGCGGACATGTGGCCGGCATAGACCAAAAAGAACAAATAAAAAACAAGCAGCCTGTCGCCGAAAAACAAGCTGAACAGGAGAAGACAGCGAAAGAAGAACCCAAGAAGAAGAGCGGCTTTGTGGAAGTGCCCAAAAAACCGCTGGAAAAAGGCGCAGTACGACATACGTAAGTCTCGCAAAGTAAACAGCAGAAACTCTTGCGGCCGGTATAAAAGCATTAACAGAAACGAAAGTGCTTTTAATTTAATCAAAGCACCTGCAAATATAATTTGATTAAGGAACCGGTTTTGGGATAAATCAAATATGTATAATAAGAAACGGTCTTTTCAAATAATCGGAAAGGCCGTTTTTTATTGCAATGAAACTTACTGCTCAAATTTTCTGCGAAAAACAGGCTGCACATAATACGGCAGCTTATATTTTTATAGAGAGAAAAAAATTAACTGTGTAAATGTTTATGATAATAAAATTTACGACAATACTAATATTAAAAAAAAAGGAAATATTGAGGAATAACCCAACCGCAGTCTTCGAAACAGATTAAAATA
>JAJQCI010000270.1 GCA_021202835.1 Clostridiales bacterium
TCTTACAAACAGCGATATTATAACTGAAATAAGTGAAAAAATGGCGGCAAATATGCCCGAGGGAGCAAAGACAAATCTTGCAAAAGCCGACATAGGAAGTGCGCCCCTTGTTATTATAATTTCCGAAACGGAAGACAACGACTTTAACATAGGCCTTGCCTGTCAGAGTATGGCTCTTACAGCCAACATTTTGGGCTACGGAACGAAAATTCTTACCTCTCCCTGCAGTCTTATAAATTCAGACTACAGTGAAGCTTTGGAGATTCCCGAGAATATGAGCTGCGGCGCTGTTCTTATTATAGGAAGAGAGGATACATCTCTTTCGGAAGACGAGGTTACCGCCGCTACTTCCAGAAACAGCTTTGACGAAGTTGTAAGCTATGTAAAATAAAATACAAAACATACAATAAGCTTAAGAAAAATTAAACTAGGAGGAAAGCATGGAAAAGATACTTTTGGTAAAATACGGTGAAATTGCCATAAGAGGCAAAAACCGCTGGATAATAGAAAACAAGCTTATTGCCATAATAGAAAGAAATCTTTCCAAACTGGGAAGATACAGCGTTATAAAGGAACAGGGCAGGTTTCTCGTTCGTTCTCTTGACGAAGAGATGGACTATGAGAAGGTTGTGCCTGCTGTTGTAAATATTTTCGGCGTTTTGGGAGTATGCCCGGGTATAATGGTTGAAGACCAGTCTCTTGAGAGCCTTCAGAAAGCGGCTCTTTCCTATATGCTGGAGCACTATCCCAAAGAGGGCGGCTACAGCTTCAAGGTTACCGCAAGACGCTCAAATAAAGATTATCCTCTTAATTCTCAGGAAATATCGTCTGAAGTAGGAGGCTATATATTCGAATCTATGGGAAATGTAACGGTAGACGTTCACAATCCCGAGGTTTCATTAAGAGTTGAACTGAGAAACAAGGCCTACATCTATTCAAAGGTTATAAACGGTTTCGGCGGCCTTCCCGTGGGAGAAAGCGGAAAGGCAACGGTTCTTATGTCGGGAGGAATAGACAGCCCTGTTGCGGCCTGGCTCACGGCAAAAAGGGGAGCAGCTATAGAGGCAGTATATTTTCATTCACCTCCGTATACCTCTGAGAGAGCAAAGGAAAAGGTTGTTGATTTATGCAGGTGCGTTTCAAAATATTGCGGAAGAATGAAGCTTTATATTGTTCCCTTTACCGAAACACAGCTTTTGATTTATGATAACGTTCCCCAGGAGAGAATGACAATATTTTTAAAGAGGGCTATGCTTAAGGCGGCCTCTCTTGTGGCGGATAAAAACGGTTCCGACGCTCTTGTCTGCGGCGACTCAATAGGTCAGGTGGCGAGTCAGACAATGCAGGCTATAAACGCCATAAACACAGCCGCCCCCGACTATCCTGTTTTGCGCCCTCTCTGTACCTACGACAAACAGGAGATTATAGATCTTGCCAAAAAAATAGGAACCTTCGATATTTCAATTCGCCCCTATGAGGACTGCTGTACTATTTTTGTGGCAAAACACCCTGAAATAAGGCCCAAGCGTCATATAATCGAAAAAAAGGAAAAGACAATACCCAATTTGGAGGAAACTATAACAAAGGCCGTAAGCGAAGCGGAAATTATAGATATTTAAGGAGAAACTATGGAATTAAAATTTGTTTTGGGAAAAAGCAGTAAGACCAAAACCGAATATTGTATTGACAAGATGATTGGGCTGCCCCAAACAAAGAAGGTTATTTATATTGTTCCGGAGCAGTTTACACTTGAGTCGGAAAAGGCCCTTACTCTTAAGAGAAAATCACTTTTAAATATAGATGTTGTAAGCTTCAGAAGGTTTTATTTTCATATTACCTCACAGCTTGGAAAGCCCGACCGTGAATTTTTGGATGATGAAGGCAAAAATATGATTTTAAGACGGATAATATCCGAATTAAAACCCGATTTTTTTTCCAAATCATATGAAAAGCCCGGCTTTTTAGACAGTATGGAGGGTATTATAAGCGAATTTTACCGTTTTCGCTTAAGCCCCGATACACTTAAGGAAAATATAAGCAAAATAGATGAAACACCGGAAAATTCCGACTTTATAAAGAAAATTTCGGAGATTGCTGAGATTTATTCGGCTTATGACAAATTTACCGCAGATAAATATATCTCCTCCGACGGTATTTTGGACTATACTGCGGAAAAAATAAAGGAAACTGATATTTTGGATAACTGTGAGGTTTTTATTGACGGCTTCAACAGCTTCACAGCACAGGAATACGGCGTTATTTCCGAAATTTTTGCTTATGCTGAAAATGTAACAATTACTCTCTGTCTTGAAAAGCCCGTTGAAATATTTGCCTCCGACGATGCTTTGGCAGACCCGTTTTATGAAACAAAAAACGCCTATGTAAAGCTTTGCGGAATTTTTAAAGAGCTTTATCCTATCGGCGGAACTATAAAAAACATTATAACCGAAGAAATAAAAGAAAACGCCACTGCCCTTGACTTTTTGGAAAGAAATTTTTTTGAATTTGACACCCCTGTTTACGGCAAAACAGATGATGTTAGAGTTGTTTCGGCAGTAAACAAAAAAGCCGAGATTGATCTGCTTTGTGATGAAATATGCAGCCTTGCCGAAAGCGGAATTCGCTACAGAGAAATGGGAATTATACTTTGTGACCCTTCCTACGGGCCTGTTTTGAGAAGCGGCCTTAAAAGCAGGGGTATTCCCGATTTTTCCGACGGAAGAACTGCCCTTATTTCACACCCTTTGTCACGTTTTTTGCTTTCTCTTATAAATATGGCCGCCTACACATACAGAAACGACGATGTTTTCACATTTTTAAAGACAGGCTTTACTCATATAAAGCCTTATAAGGTTGAAAGGCTAGAAAAATATGTAATGGAATACGGCATAGAGGGCTACAGATGGGAAAGGGAGCTAAAAGACCCTTATTTTGAAGAAATAAGGCAGGAGCTCATTAAAATGGTTAAGCCCCTGAGAGCTTTTTCACCTCAAAAGGCTTATTTATTTTCAGAGTTTAACTCCGCCCTGTTTGAAGCCGTAGAATTAAGCGGCTTTTACGGAAAATATGCCAAAGCAATAGAAGAATCGGACGACGATGTTACGGCGTCAAGATATAAACAGCTTTGGGCCCAGGCCGTATCCACTTTCAACAAGGCTCAGGAGTTTTTGGGAGAAAGTGAGGTTACCTTAGAGGAATACAGCGGAATAATTTCAAGCGGCTTTGAAAAAAAATCCGTCGCTACAATTCCCCTTTATCAGGATAATATTTTAATAGGAGATGTTGAGAGAAGCCGTCTTCCCGATCTGAAGGTTCTTTTTGTTCCCGGAGCAAACAAGGAAAATCTGCCCCGAAAATTTGAAGACACAGGGCTTATAAACGACAGGGAAAGAGCTATTTTAAAGGAATACGGTATGGAGATTGCCGCAGATACAAAGGAAAGGCTTTCTCTGGAATATCTCAAAATATACCAGATACTCACGAAGCCCTCAAAACGTCTTTATTTAAGCTATTCAATAGGTACAAATACGGGAGAAAAGCTTGAAAAATCTGAAATTGCCGACAAGCTTGTCACTATGTTTGAAATTGAGCCGGCTGTGTATGAAGAAAAAATTATATCTCCCGAAAACAAGGTTCCCTTTGAGCCCAAGGAGTGTATTTCTCCCGATATAATGGATTTGTTTATAAAAGACGAGCTGACACTTTCAAGCTCACGGCTTGACAGCTATGTTAAGTGTCCTTTTTCTTACTTTTTAAATTATATTTTAAGGCTTAAGGAGGAAAAGCTTTTCGAAATAAATTCTTTAGACAAAGGGAACATAATGCATGGAGTAATGGAAAGGTTTTTTAAAGAAACCGAAAATATTTATAATCTGACGGAAGAGGATATAATCCGAATAGTAGGGGAGATTATGCCCGATGTTGTTGCCGAAAGCCTTTACAACATAGTTGATGAGGAAAAAAGGATTCCCGAAGATTTATACAAGCTTAAATATTTTATAAACAGAATGGAAAAAACAGCCGACACATCTATTTTTGTGGGAATAAAACAGCTTAAAAGAGGAAAATTTACCCCTGCGGAATTTGAGGTTTCCTTCGGAAGCAGAGAAGAAGACACTCTTCCTCCTGTAAAGCTTACAGATAATATGAGTCTTACAGGCAAGATAGACAGGGTTGACATTTATGAAGAAGGTGACGATATATATATAAAGATAACAGACTATAAGTCGTCAAAGCAAACACTGAAATTTGACGAAATATATAACGGACTTAAGCTTCAGCTTCTTCTTTATCTTTCGGCATATACAGAAGAGATGCAAAAAGCCGCCGAAAACAAAAAAACATATCATCCCGCCGGGCTTATGTATTTTTCATTTTTAAACCCTAAGCTTAATGAAGACAAAGCGGAAGGCAAGTCGGCTGAAGACGTAAAGCTGGGAGAATTTATGCCTGTCGGAATAATCTCCAAAGAAGCAAAATATGCCATTGACGACGAAAGCTCAAAATTTGCATATACAAAGGGACTTGAAAAGGTTTCCGAAGACGAATTTAAGCTTCTTATGGATACAGCAAGGAAAATTTCAGTTGAAACAGGCGAAAAAATAAAAAGCGGCTCCTTTCCTGTAATGCCCTATATGTATTCCGGCCGCCACGGCTGTGACTACTGCCCCTACAGCGGCATATGCAAAATAGACATAGATAAAACCAGAGTAAACAAGATAAAAGAGGCATTTTAAAAAATTTAAAAAAGGTCTGTACATTTTTAAATTTTTCAGTATAATATATTTTAGGGGCTTTTTGCCCGGCAGCATATTAATTTGATTTGGAGTGTATTTTTA